>JADQBO010000073.1 GCA_016278585.1 Desulfosporosinus sp. | reverse complement strand
CGAAGTAAAAAGAGATCCATTAATCAATCTAAATAATGGGTTATGAGGTGTTACACTGTTATGGCTATATTTAACAAAATGAAATTGGGAATAAAATTACCAATCTTTTTAGGGTCAATTCTTGCGCTATTATTATTATCAACTTCATTTGGATATTTTGGTTTAAGGCAAAACAGCGATTACTTTGAACAGTACGAAAAAATAGTCAATCAAACTGTCCTGGCAGGAAGAATTCAAGCAAATTTATTAGAATCTCGGATAGCCTTTAAAAACTTTAACGAATTTGAGGAGGATACCAATCAACTCGTCTTTGAAAACCGTTTTTCTAAGATGCAAACATTTATCGACCAGTTAAAGGCCACAACAGATCGTCCAGATCATGCTCAAAGGATTGAGATTATATCCCTGAAGGCTAAGGAATATAGAGATGACTTTCACAAAGTAGTAGAGTATAAATCTAAGATGAATAACGAGTATAGTAACTTGAATACTATTGGATCTGAAATGGAAGAAACCCTTTCTAAAATCATGCAATCTGCATATGAGGATAAGGATGAAGTTACAGTCTCTACAGTCGGAAATGCCCAGAAAAATTTACTGACTGCTAGATTGAATATGGAAAAGTATCTGAAAAATAATGATCAAAAGGCTATTCAAATAGTTAGAACACAACTGTCTGAGTTGGAGGATTTGTTAAATACTACAAACAATCAAGAACTAAGTAACTTAATTGGCAAAGATGAAATCTACTCAGAGAGCTTTATTGAGCTTGTTTCAGTTATAGAAAGCAACAAGAGTACGATAAACGGGATGGATATAATAGGTGCAGAAATCGCTACTAGTGCTGAAGAAATCAAATTATCGTTAATTAAAGAACAAGACACCTATGGGCCAATGGTTGAAAAGAATAATAATTATTCAATTTATGGAATGTTTGCTTTGTCGCTCTTGGCAATAATTTTGGCTGTGCTTATATCCTTAGAAATTATTAAAATGATTGTTGTTCCGGTAAGGACAGTGACTAATACGTTCAAAGATATTTCTGAGGGAGAAGGGGATCTGACAGTTAGGTTAAAGGTCTTTTCAACGGATGAATTAGGAGATATGGCTGCTTATTTTAATAAGTTTATGGAGAAACTTGAAGTCATCATGCACGAAAATAAAAATCAAACATGGCTGAAAACAGGACAGACCGAATTAAGCGGTAAAACAGGTGGAGATCAAGATATTATGACTTTAGGTAATAATATCATTTCGTTTGTTTCCAAATACTTGAACGCTCAAATTGGAGCAATCTATCATTTAACTGAAGATAAATTAAAATTAATGGGGAGTTACGCGTATTCCAGAAGGAAAAATCTGTCTAATGAGATCAACATCGGCGAAGGATTAGTCGGACAAGCGGTGCTGGAGAAACAAACCATCATTATCACGAATATTCCTGATAATTACATTAAAGTACATTCTGGAATAGGAGAGTCTGCACCCCTAAATATTATTGTTACGCCGTGTATATATAATAGTGAGATAAAATGTGTACTAGAACTTGGTTTATTCCAAGAGGTGTCGGAAATTCAGCAAGACTTTATTGAGCTGGTTGCTGAAAGTATCGCTATAGCTATTCATTCTACAGAAGCTCGAACCAAAATGCAGACACTCTTAAATAAAAGTCTTCAACAATCCGAAGAATTACAAGTTCAGCAAGAAGAATTAAGACAGAGTAATGAAGAGCTTGAACAACAAACGATGGCTCTAAAAGAATCTGAATTAAACATGAATGCTCAACAAGAAGAGTTAAGAGTAATTAATGAGGAGCTTGAAGAACATACAAAAAGCCTAGAACTACAGCAGAAGGATATAAGCCTTAAAAATACACATCTAATCAATGCTCAAAAAGAAATTGAAGATAAGGCTAAAGCTCTTGAGACTGCCAGCAAATATAAATCAGAGTTTTTAGCGAACGTATCACACGAGTTGAGAACCCCCTTAAATAGCATATTAGTGTTATCTCAATTGCTTGCTAACAAAACGGACAAATCTCCTCTTACGGATAAACAACTTGAATTCGCAAAAACAATCCATAGTTCTGGAACAGATTTACTGAAACTTATTAATGATGTACTAGATTTATCTAAAGTAGAGGCTGGAAAAATGGATGTTAACTTTGAAGATATGAGCTTAGCAGAGTTGCTTGACAATGTTGAACGATCGTTTAGGCAAATTGCTCTAGAGAAGGGACTTGACTTGACGATTAATCTAGATGGAGATCTTCCTAATAGCATTTCTATGGATACGCAGAAGGTTCAACAAATAGTCAACAACTTAGTATCTAACGCCTTTAAATTTACTAAAAAGGGTGGGATCACTATAAATGTTAGCCGCCCAGACAAAGGTGATTATCCTGAATTGGAAACTAATAATTCTAAATTAATTAGTATAGCAATCAGAGATACTGGGATTGGAATACCTCCTGAAAAGCAATCGTTAATATTTGAAGCCTTCCGACAATCCGACGGTACTACTAGTAGAGAATACGGTGGCACGGGCCTCGGACTTTCTATTTCTAAAGAATTGGCTCGGTTACTTAGAGGAACCATCAATTTAAGAAGTGAAGTGGGTATAGGGAGTACATTCACCTTTGTTTTTACAGAAAAATTGCTTGGGTATAAGGAGTTAAATCAAAACCATGAGGTCTTTAACACGGTAGGTATCGCAAAAAGTGCCGAGTCAAACGAGGGTGACAACACCGTTAATTTAGATGTAAAATCACTGCTGATTATTGACGATGATCAAAATTTTTCTAAAGTGTTAGCGGAACTTGCCCATGAAAAAGGCTTTAGTTGTCTAATAGCTGATGACGGCGAAACGGGTATTCAATTGGCCATTAAACATAAACCTAAGGCGATTTTGCTGGATTTAGGATTGCCAGGAATAAGCGGTTGGGAAGTTATGGAACAATTAAAACATCATATTGAGACGAAGAATATCCCTATCCACATTATTTCTGGTCAAGAGCTTACTACGAATGAAAGTGAGAAAGGGATAGTCGGTTATCTCAGAAAACCTGTAACTGTTGAAATAATCAACAGCATGTTTCGATCATTAGGGGATTTAGAAACGAAACAAATGAAGAAACTCTTAATCTTGACGATCGATGAAACCCAGAGAAAGAGCATTACTGAATTAATTGGCAGCAAGGGTGTTGCAATTTCCATAGTTGATACAGGACAGGAAGCTTATGAGCTATTAAAGAAGGAGCACTTTGATTGTATGATTCTCGACATGAAACTACGAGATATGTCGGGTTATGATTTGTTAACTAAACTCAGAGAGGAAAAAGGTCAAGTACCGATAATTATTTTAGCCGATCATGAATTTATAGAGGACAATGTTGATCCAATAAAAAGCTATGGCGAAAGTATCATTATTAAAGGTTCTCGATCAATGGAGAGGTTAGTAGCGGAGGTAAGCTTATTTTTACACGATGTCGATGCAAATGGCTTAGATATCAAACACACAAACATTAGAAAGTGCCAAGAGAAAGGAGATTCCTTAGATAATAAAAAGGTACTCATTGTCGATGATGATATGCGAAATGTCTTTGCCTTGACAAGTGCCTTAGAGGAAAAAGGCATGCACGTTATTATTGGAAAAAATGGTAGAGAAGGAATAGAAAAGCTTAACCAAAACCCAGATTTAGACCTTATTTTGATGGATATTATGATGCCTGAGATGGATGGCTATGAGGCTATGAAGAAAATTAGAAGTGAAGAGAAGTTTCGTAAAACTCCCATCATTGCTCTTACTGCAAAGGCTATGAAGGAGGATAAGAATAAGTGTATAGAGGCTGGGGCTAATGATTATTTAACCAAGCCAATAGAGTTAGATAAACTCATGTCACTTTTAAGAGTATGGTTATATAAATAATCACGATTGGAGTTTGAGTAATCTGGAGAATGAAGACTTAGAAATCCGTCTCCTTCTAGAGGGGATCTGCCTTAAATACGGATATGATTTTAGAGATTATTCTCAAACACATTTGAAACGTCGTATAATGCATAGACTTTCCCTCTCTAATCTTAAAAGCATTTCACAAATGCAGCATCAGGTTCTCAATGACAGGAGTTTTTTCGAGCAGTTGATTGCCGACTTTTCAATAAATGTTACAGAAATGTTTAGAGATCCGCCTTTTTATAAGGTGTTTCGCCAAGAAGTAGTTCCAGTATTAAAGACATATCCTTTTATAAAAGTGTGGCACGCCGGCTGTTCTAGTGGAGAAGAAGCTTATTCAATGGCTATTTTACTAAAAGAAGAAGGTCTGTACGACCGTACTCAAATCTATGCAACAGATTTCAACGGACAGATACTTGAAAAAGCTAAACAAGCAATCTATTCTATTGATAATATCAAACAGTATACTTTTAACTACCAGCAATCTGGTGGGCAAGCCTCTTTTGCGGATTACTATATTGCAAGGTACGATTCCGTGATCCTTGATAATACGCTTAAAGATAAGATTATATTTGCGGATCATAACCTTGTAACAGATGGTATATTTGGTGAAATGCATGTTATTATTTGCCGTAATGTGCTTATTTACTTTAACCGAGAACTTCAGAATAGGGTTCTTAAACTTTTTTACGAAAGCCTACGTTATGGTGGATTCTTAGGTATAGGAACGAAAGAAAGTCTAAAGTTTACGGAATACATGGAGAAATATAGTACTATTAGTGAAAATCAGAAGATTTACAAAAAAAAATTTGAGTTTTGATCTGTATTCTATGCTAAACTATCGATCACTGTAAATTATTTAAAAAGTGGGGATAAAGAGCCTGATGAATGAGCAAGTTGATATACTAATTGTGGACGACAAACCAGAAAATTTACTGGTATTGGAAGGTGTTCTCGAGATAACTGGATGTAATATTATAAAGGCGATCTCGGGTAACGAAGCATTGGGTTTGATGTTGGAATATGATTTTGCCTTAGTTTTATTGGATGTACAGATGCCGGAAATGGATGGATTCGAAACGGCTAGACTTATGAAGGGAAGCGAACGGACAAAAGGTATTCCAATAATATTTGTTACGGCGATTAGTAAGGAACGATTGTGTATATTCAAAGGGTATGAGGTGGGCGCAGTCGATTATTTATTTAAGCCTATAGAACCAGTCGTTCTTATTAGTAAAGTTAAGGTTTTTTTAGAGCTGTATAAACAAAAACGATTACTTAAAGCACAGGCTGAATTACTTGAATTAAAAGTGAAAGAATTAATGGAACTTAGAGAGGCTAATTATTATTTAGAAAATTTATCAACAATTGATGGACTAACAGGAATCTCCAACCGACGTAGCTTTGATCAGTTTATTGAGAAGAGTTGGAAGCATTCAGTTCGAGAACAACAACCGTTATCTTTGGTAATGGCAGATATAGATTTTTTCAAAGCATTTAATGACAATTATGGCCATCTTAAAGGAGATGATTGTCTGAGACTTGTTGCAAATACTTTAGTTTACAGCTTGAAACGACCAGTTGATTTCGTTGCTAGGTATGGTGGTGAAGAATTTATCGCAGTATTATCGAATACGGATCATGAAGGTGCCCTTTTAGTAGCTGAGAGGATGAGAGAAAGTATTGAGCAGTTGGCAATAATTCACGAACATTCTCAAGTATCGAAGTATGTCACCATTAGTTTAGGAGTTGGAGAGATAATTCCTAATCAATCTGATACTATAATGGAATTTATCAATAAAGTGGATAACGCACTCTATCTGGCAAAACAAAGAGGACGAAACAAAGTAGGTTATCTAGAAAACCTCTCTGAATCAAGAATATTGGTTATGTGATCCAAGTCACGTATAGTCAGATAAGTGTTTGGTATAATTGAGATAATAAATAACAAGATTATTCTGACTATACGGGAGGAGGGTTGATAAAGTGCTGCCAGGTAAAGCTTTAACAACCGCCATGGGTATTTTACCCCACACTAATTTGTTAGAGGCCCAAAGGTTAGCCCTTAATTTAGATATTCCCTTTTGGCCTCAATTGCCTCGCTTTCGATTTAAGGAAGATATGTATGCTCAGTTTGCTGAGCATTTCCCAGGGATTATAGTTAATGAAGAAAAGCAAAGTCTCTATTTCTCCCACGAACGCTTTGCTCAAGAACTTGATGAATACCTTGAGGCTAGTATTATCCCAGAACACTTTGCTTTATCGGAGGAATCTTCGGCAGCGTTTAGTGGATTTTTAGCTCAGGACTTGTCCTCCTATAAAATGATTCACGGACAAACAGTAGGGCCTATTAGTTTTGGACTTAAAATATGTGATGAAGAGCGAAAACCCATGATCTATAATGATTTTGTTCGCGAAATTCTTTATGATTTTCTCGTTCAAAAAATCAATTGGCAATATTACCAATTAAAGCAGGTTCATCCCAACCCCTTTGTTTGGCTGGATGAACCAGGACTAGAAATGATTTTTAACTCGCTAAGTGCTTATACTTCCGAAGTCGCCCAAGTAGAATACGGGGCTTTTCTGTCGAAACTACCGGGCCCGAAGGGAGTTCACTTATGCGGTAACCCTGATTGGTCTTTTCTATTAAAAGCAGACATTGATATACTCTCCATCGATGCTTTTAGCTGGGGACATATCTTAGTGCGTTACGTTGATGAGGTAAAAGAGTTTTTGAGACGTGGAAAAATTATCTCATGGGGAATTATCCCCACTTTGACTAGTGAATTAAATGCTGAGACCTCTGACTCACTAACTGCGCGTCTACTGGAACTATGGAAATTTCTCCATGATCAAGGTCTGGACGATACTTTAATCTTTGATCGGTCTTGGTTAGCGCCATCTCGTTGCTGCCTCATTAATGGAGATGGAACTGCCAGTATCAATCACTCCTTTAAACTATTACAAGAAATATCTAGAAATATACGGTCGAGATTTGAATAAGTTTATAATACAAGAATAAGGCTGGGAAACAACTCCGGCCTTATTCTTGTATTATAAATTTCTTTTATAGAAGTAGAGGAATTTATCGGATTTTACCGAATGTTGAAGATAGAGGAGTAATTGCAATTGTTTGCTTAGGTATACCATTAAAAATTAAGTCGTATACTTGATTAAGTGCTGAATCTTATACAACTCTCGATATTAAACTATTAAAACGGAGGGTTTAAAATGAAAAGGATTGCCCTAGTAACGGATAGTACGGCTGATTTAACGGAAGATTTAATCATGAATTCTGATATCCATGTAATCCCTCTTAAAGTAAGGTTTGGGGACCAGGAGTACTTGGACGGAGAGCTTACAAGTGAGGACTTCTATCGACGTTTAATGGAAGAGCAGGTACTTCCGAAAACCTCCCAACCTACTCCAGAGGAGTTCAGCCGTTTATATAGTAAATTACTGGAGGAATATCAAGAGGTTATCTCGGTGCATATATCATCGGCGCTAAGCGGTACTTTTAATGCGGCACATCTTGCTAAAGAGAAGTTCAAAGAAAAGATTCATCTCGTAGATTCAAAAACAATTAGTTTAGGTGCAGGGTTAATGGTGATGGAGGTTGCTAGGAATATTAAAGAGGGTCAGGATATTGCCGGGATTCTTGAGAATCTCAAGAAGGCAAGAAATAATATTGAAACAATCTTTACGCTAAATACCTTAGAATATCTGCAAAAAGGAGGGCGTATCGGGAGGGTTCAAGGTTTTATGGGGTCGCTTTTAAATATTAAACCCATTATCAGAGTAGGAGATGATGGAGTATATCATACCTATGGTAAAGCACACAGTCAGAAGAAGGCTTTAGATAGTGTTGTTCAGGCTTATCAAGATTTAACGAAGGGAAGAAAACCGATCCGCTTGGTAGTAGCTCACGGAGCTGCCCAAAAGGCTGGTATATATCTGAAGGAAGCTTTAGAATATGCCTTTCAACTTCAGACGACCATCTTTACTCAGGTGGGACCAGTCATAGGAGTACACACTGGTCCGGGGACGGTAGGTGCCGCAATCCAGTTCGAATAAAAGAAACTAAGAACCCAAGGGACATTCATTCCCAAGGGTTCTTTTATGGTGCTCACCGACAATCTTGATATTATTATTTGGATTACTTTAATCAATTTGGTATAAGATGAATTGAGTAAGTTATAATTGAGTAAGTAGAATGGGTTGTTCTGTTAGGAGGAAAGTGTTATGGGGTATTTGACGTTAACGATTGCTTTGGGAATATTAGCATTTTTCGCTTATTGGTCAGGAAATCGACGTCTCAAATCGGAAAAGAGGAAGAAATTAACTATACCAAAAGTATATCCCTTATCAAGAGCCAGAAGCCAAACCAAACTGCGCAGAATTAAATAGGGTTAGGCATGTTGATAGGTGCCAATCAGCGGAATAACTTCATTTTCCCAAAGTGTTCGAGTGGTAGCTGGATCTAAGTAAGGCTTTTTCATCATGGCTTTTAATAAATCTTCTTGTTGAGCTGAATTATTGTAATTAGAAACTTGAGTTAAAGCGAATTGAGCAAAATCTCGAACTAAAAAGCCAAAGATCTCATCAAGTAAAGCAGAAGAAATACTATGGAGTTTTGAATTCTCTAAGATTAATTGGGCATAGACGATTAAGGTGAACATTTCACCCAAGGCAAGCATATAATCAATATTTTTCAACTGTTCCTTATTAGGGCTGGCCTGTTCTAAGAAGGAGCGGAAGAGTTCAATTTGTTCTTGGAAGACCGTTACATTGGGAATCTGAACTCCTTCGTAGGCTAAACGGTAGTTAGGGAAGCGGATAGAAGCAAGTTTGCCTGCTTTCTGACGAAAAAGGTAGGAATCGTCTGCGGGATCATCACGTTTAGGTATAACGGGGTATTCTGTAGAATTAAAGAAATAATTAGAAATAAACTTGATCACTAAAGCAATATTCACATGGGTTGTGCCTTCTAAACGGGGAATCATGCCTATGTCTCGGATCGCGGTTTCAAAATAAGTATCTTGTTCAAATCCTTTGGCAGCTATGGCATCAAGGAGCATTTCAATAATCTTCATTCCTTGAGTGGTTACTTTCATTTTTTGAATGGGGTTGAAAAGTAAGTAACGTCGATCATCGTCAGAGGCAGAACGGAAATAGTCTAAACTTCTCAAGGCATACAATTTCATAGCGATCAAGCGGGCATAGGATTCGGTAAAGATTTTTTGTATATGTGGAAAATCAGTAACTTTTTTACCATATAGCTCTCGATTTGAGGCGTGATTCAAAGCCTCATAATAAGCATGGGTACAAATACCAATCGAGGCAAATCCTAATTGAAATTTACCGATGTTGATAGTAGAAAGGGCAGAGTCCCAAGCTAAAGCCCCACTTGATAGAATCTCATCTTGAGTAATCGGATATTCTATGAGCTCGTAATCCCCAACATAGGCTGCACGTACTCCAGAGGTAGAGATTTTTTTAATTAGCTTGTAGTTACGGTGTTGGGTATCAACTACAAAGAAGACATAATCCTGGGTATCTTTGTATTTAGCAAAGGTTGATACAAGAGCCGCTTCATTGGCATTACCAATATAGTATTTACCACCATTAGCAAGGTAGTTGCCGTCGTTAGTGGAAGACAATGCCATTTCATTGCTGTAAAGGTCAGCACCGTGGGCTTTTTCGGATAATCCGAATGCAAAGATGCCGCCGTCTCTTAGGTATTGTGCTGTTAAGTGTTTGGCCTTTTCATTGTCTCCCATCCAAATAGGCCCAAGGCCGAGAATGGAAACCTGATAGGTGTACTGATAAGACAAGGAATAAAAGGCGCTTATTTCATTAAATTCACAGATGCGGCTGAGATCAAATCGTGAGTCCGGGGCTCCGTATCCACTAGGAGTTAATAAACTAGAAAAGACTTGTTCCTCTTTGATAAATTTCAAAAAATCAGTATACCATCGGCTTGCTTGGTCATCTTCTTTAATGCTTTTGAGACCTTTGTCCTCGAAAAAGTGAATAGTTTTCTTCATTATTTCCCTAGAAGGCAAATCTTTTTGGGGGCTGTCATAATTCTGCGGATTAAGTAATAGAGACATAAACCTCACACCTTTCTTTAAATAATGAATAGCTATTCATTAAATATTATCTCAATTATCTCATAAATCATCAGAATGTAAAGTAAACATTTTTCAAGTTCGAAATTTTCTTAAATTAATAGTTCCTAATATGCAAAAAAATGCCCTTCGATCCAAACGGACGAAAGGGTGTATGGATACCTGCCTATACTTGCTTAACAATTTGAGTACTTTCTGAAAAAGTCTAAATGCTAGCGGTCATCATGGATTTTCATTATAAGACCTCTTTCATACAAAAAACTTTTTTATAGTATGAATTATGTAATTTTATCAAATAATAACATATAAAGAATATTCTTTTAATGAATAATTATTAATGAATAATTATTCATTAATTCATAAATTCAAAGTTTAATTGATAGTGGATCAATAACACATTATAATACTACAATAGCTATAAAAACCATGAGAATGAGAGGAAGATTATGAATTATAACGGATACCAACTTGCTACCTTTGCCGGAGGCTGTTTCTGGTGTATGGTGAAGCCGTTTGAGGAATTACCCGGAATTATTAAAGTTGAGGCAGGGTATACTGGGGGGGAACTGGAGAATCCAACGTATGAGGATGTCTGCTCAAAAAAGACGGGACACTTTGAGGCTGTCCAAGTTACGTTTGACCCACATTTGTTGTCATATAGCCAATTGTTAGAGACCTTTTGGAGGCAGATTGACCCCACTAACCCGAGCGGACAGTTTGTTGATCTAGGACAAGCCTATAAGACTGCAGTTTTTTATCATAATCAGGAGCAGAAGAACCTAGCTGAAGGGTCCAAGGAGGCCCTTGAGAAAAGTGGTCGATTTAACAGTCCTATCGTTACAGAAATTATACCCGCGGTAATGTTTTATCCTGCCGAAGAATACCATCAGGGATATTATAAAAAGTTCCCTTTAAGATACGGTGCTTACAGGAAAGGATCCGGACGGGACGCTTTTCTTAACAACTATTGGAATAATGATAAAGAGAAAGAGTTACTAAAGTCTAAACTGACCTCGATACAGTTTAAAGTTACTCAAGAACGAGGCACTGAACCTCCTTTTCAGAATGAATACTGGGACAATGACAGAGAGGGCATTTACGTTGATGTCATATCGGGGGAGCCCCTTTTCAGTTCCCAGGATAAATTCGATTCCGGGTGTGGATGGCCCAGCTTTTCTAAGCCTCTTCAGACAGAGGGTATTAAGGAGAGGTCTGATTTTAGCCATTCAATGAACCGAACTGAAGTTGTAAGTACTAAATCGGAGGCCCATCTCGGACATGTCTTTGACGATGGTCCTAAACCTACAGGGTTACGCTACTGTATTAATTCCGCTGCTCTACGCTTTATTCCCAAAGAAGAACTAAAGGACGCGGGTTATGAAGATTATTATACAAGTTTTCAAATAGATGCTAAATAATTGTAAATAGATCTCTATAATTAATTAAAACCTCCTCGGTCATTATGACCAGGAGGTTTTTTTGTAGGGGTTTACCAATTATTACGTGGAGCGGGGTGAAAACATTCCCGACAATAGACTGGTTTTTCACCAGACGGCCGAAAAGGTACTGTCGTTTCTATTCCGCATGTAGCGCAGACAGCAGGAAACATTTCGCGTTCCTGACGGTTGTTGTTATATCCACCGGCACCTCGAGTTTGTGCCTTTTTAGCAGCACGACATTGAGGGCACCTTCCAGGTTCATTCGTAAACCCTTTCTCAGCGAAGAATTCTTGTTCCGAAGCCGAGAAAACAAAATCTTGGACACAATCTCTACAGGTTAAAATTTTGTCATTAAACATAAAAACACCTCTTCAGTTTCGTAGTAAATTTCGACGCATTTCGGAGGAAGTAGTATACTTCCTATTATTGCATACCGATAATATAAAGTATAACCACTGTTTTAAGTTTTTATCATTGAATATTGACAACGTAAAGCGAACCTCTTTTAAAGTAGTTACGTAATTATCATTTTAGGAGATTTCTATTTCTGTAGATTTTGTTGAGTTTTCCTCAGGTTGCTTGGATTGCCTTGCTTTGATAATCATGTAAATGCCGCCTAGAATTAAGGAGAGGGGAATTAAGCTGCCCCTGAGAAAGTGATAATAATCCCAGTTTCCGAACAAACGGGGTAAGAACGAATATCTATCAATCTGTTGTAATAGGCTGAGTAGGCCGATTACTATTATAGTTGTCCCAATTAAGCGACGATTTGTCAATAGTGGAGTATAATCAAACCATTGACGGTCAAAGAGATCCTGATCACTAACAGCCTGTCCTCTTTCAACCTGTCGTCTTAAATGATGACTTTCAAAGAAACTGAAGAACCAAGCAGGTATTACTACAAATGGTATAAGGAAATCTAAACCGATAAAATCAATAAGGGCGATTCCGCCAAAGGTTATGATCATTAACTGGAGACCACGTCTGAAGAGTCCTAAATGCATGTGAGCAGCACCAGGTATGAGGCTATAACAAAAGAACAAAAATTTCTTCAAAAAGGATTTCTTTGATACATTCTGTGATAAAGTTTCTACGGAGTTTAAACTGAGATTTTCTTGCACACATTGGCGGCAGACAGTTTTGTCATCAATTTTGATTGAACATTCTATACAGATTGGATTTTTACATTTTACGCAAATGGACAGGGCTTCTTGATTGGAATGATATTTGCAATTCATGGTGATCCCCCTTTAAGGTTTGTTTAGGAAACTATGATTCGAAAAGGCTAGAGATTCAATTTTTTCGAGGGCGTTATCAGCTATTTGACTTAGTTCGTTGAAGGGTCTAGTGATTTGTTGACTTAACTCACTTTGCAATTCAGTCATTTGACTAGTTTCGAAATTGGGCGTTAAGGACGTTAAGTTGAGGGTGAAAAGGAGGATTCCCGAGGCAATCATGCTAAAACCCCAGTTTCTTAACTCAAAGAAGTGAGGGGTGGTTGTTTTTGTAAAGCTTATCTGAGTTAGAGAGTCAGCGTGAGCCAAGTTTACCAGATACCGATTTTTATCAATACTCATCATAACGTTTAGCTTGATTGCTGGGGGAGGGCAGTACTTTACTCGATTTTTTGCAAAGCTGGCTGCTGTCTCCTGAATAACCGAAACAGTATCACGACATTCAGGGCAATTTTCAAGATGAGACGTCATTGACTCTAATTCTGCTGCAGTTAAACTATTTTTAACGTAGCTGTGCCAGTTATCCTGGCGTCGATAGCATGTCATGGCCTTCACCTCCAGATGACGTGGGATTGAGTTTGTGTCTTAACATTTTCCGACCTCGAAACAACCTGGTTTCAACGGTTCTTTTAGGGGTGTTCGTTATGTCTGCGATTTGTTGAGGACTGAAGTCTTCAAAATAGTATAAGATTAGAACGGTACTGTAAATTGGAGGCAGGCTGCCGACCGCTGATTGTAATTCAGAAACAATCTCTTGCTTTAAAATGAAATCTTCCGGGCTGTCTTCATTTGCGCTTAGATTATCCAAACAGGTTGTTTCTATATATTGAGGTTTTTTCTTACGGCACCAATCCAAGCAATGGTTAACAGCAATTCGGTAGATCCAAGTGGAAAACGCGGAGCTTTGTTTGAATCCTGCAAGATTGTTATAAGCTTTTATGAAAATATCTTGGGTAAGGTCC
>JADQBO010000387.1 GCA_016278585.1 Desulfosporosinus sp. | reverse complement strand
ACTAGATTAGGTCTATATATTCCTGGTTTTCCGTCTCCCGCTTTTTACACTGCCTGCCGGAAGTTCAGTGAATTCGAAGTAAAAATGCCCTGTACCACTGTCTTGCTATCAATTACTTCAGCATGTCCCTATCACTGTAAGCACTGTTATCAGAAACTTGATAAGGGACGGGATGTTGAGATTGATACTCTGAGCGAGATTGTCAGGAAACTACAGGGAATGGGGATTGCCTTCTTCAATATCGAAGGTGGAGAGCCCTTTGTTGTCTTTGAACGGCTGAAACAGATTTGCTCAGTGATTGATTCCAGATCGGAGATTTGGATAAATTCTACAGGTGCCGGTATGACTAAGGAGAGGCTTGTTCAGCTTAAAGCACTGAATGTGACCGCAGTTATGTTTTCTCTTCATAGCCCTAAGGCAGAAAGCTTTAACAGCTTTATGGGAAAAGAATCAGCCTGGAAAACTATGGAGGCTGGGGTTAGAATGTGCCACGATGCCGATTTGGCGGTTGCTTTTAATACATGCCTGATGCGAGAGGATTTTTATAACGGTACTTTTGAACAAATCATGGAGGTTGCTAAGGATTTCAAAGCATGCCAAATCCAGATTATTAAGCCCAAACCTGCAGGAGGGTGGCTGGAAAAAGACGATATCGAATTCAATGCCCAGGATATCGACTATATTAAAGCTAGAGTAAACCAATATAACTTACAGAAAGAGTTTCTGGAATACCCTGCTATCTCAGCTCAGATTATTGAAGAAGATAAGTCTGTTTTTGGCTGTACTGCTGGGGGAACTGACAGATTCTATATCAATGCCAAAGGAGATTTACAACCCTGTGAGTTTCTTAATATCTCCTTTGGTAATATTACAGTGGATAAATTCGAGAGTATTTATCAAAAAATGCGTGATTGCTTCCCTTGGGGTGGAGAATGCTTTCTGTGTGAAAGCTGCTCCCAGGAAATATATAAACTTTATCAGGAAAATTGTATAACTTCTCTTCCTCTGAGCCCGGAGCTGTCTGAAAAGATCTATAGTTCATGGGAGCGGGGGAAACCTACGAATTTGTACGAGCAATTGGAGAGGTTAAGGTAGAAATGGATGTTTGAGTTGTGGGAGAACAAGTTTGATACTATTGACTTGAAGGGACTAGGGATTGGGGAGTGTCCTGTTGTTCCAAATATTAATGCGTTGGTTGAGACTATAGAAGTTCTCATACCAACGCATTAAATGTTTGACTCAAGCTTATATCAATCTTCCTCATCAGTTCCATAGGTTTCATGGTAACAGAAAATTGGACAACTATGACAATCGTTTACTGTTGGAAACCCAACGTTGTTGCTGAAACACACTACACCGCAAACTTGCTTTATTAAAGTTTTTATTTCTTGTGCCCCCCAGTTTCCATAGTAGGTCTTAAAACCCTCATCTGTCGTGATGTTCATAATTTCACCCCTGAAGTTGGGTAAGTAGGGAAAGAAATCAATAGGCTGATATATACCACGCTCTATACCTTTCTCGGCTAAGGACTCTACTGTTTCACACACTCTTAGAATACTTGTTTTATAATCCTTATGAAATTGATTCATTTGTCTCCCACCCTTCTTTAGTACATCTAGCGTAGGAAGTAGAATTTTATCTCAGTAAAGGTACATAATGTAAATCTGTACTTTAAAGAAATGTAGTCTATAGTATGAGTTATTCTATTCATACTATGTATTCCCTTCTAGGTTACAATAGAAATATTCTATTGAAGTTTCAAGGTTTGGGTGGGTAATCATTCCTGCTAGGGACTATTTATTGGCTATCTGCTGCCTTTGTCGTAGGGGATAGCCAACGCTCGAGGCGCCTGGGAGGATTTAGAGCTAAAGGCTAGTACAATTAATGTGGCAATAAACGGTATCATCTTGTAGATATCACTGGGGATCGCTGCCGTTGCTAGTATGGGGATAACCGAATAAGTGGAGGCAATGGTCTTCATGAGTCCGAAGAAAAACGCTGCAAACAGAATACGAAAGGGCTTCCACTGGCCAAAGATCATAACTGCAAGAGCTAAGAATCCATAACCAGATACAGTGGCATTAAAATTTGTCGATGTCGGTACCACGAATACCAGTCCTCCAAGGCCGGCTAAGGCACCTGAAATCAGCACACCTGCGTAACGCATTTTATAGACGTTAATACCTACAGAATCTGCGGCATGAGGATGCTCTCCACAGGCCCTTAAGCGCAGTCCAAACTTGGTCTTATATAGAACAATTACCGAGACAAAAAGGATGATAAATCCAAGATACGTCGTAACATAGGCATTTTGGAAAAACAGTCCGCCTATGATCGGAAGATCGCCTAACACCGGTACAGACTCAATGCGGAATGTATTTGTAAACTGAATCTGCTGAACTCCATTTGGTTGGATCATTCGAGCCACAAAGATTGCAAAGGCAGGAGCAAACATGTTAAGTGCAGTACCGCTAATAACCTGGTCGGACTTCATATTTATGGATGCGAAGGCGTGGAGGAGGGAAAACACCATGCCAGTTGAACAGGAAACTAGTACGGCCATGATCAGAAGTAGCTGGCCGCTCATCTGACCCTGCATTTGATTAATAAAGAAAATTCCGGTAAAAGCGCCCATGATCATCATTCCATCCAAGGCGATATTTGTGATACCACCGCGTTCTGTAAATAAGCCACCCAAGGCGACGATCAGTAGCGGGATAGAAAAAAACATGGTCTGTTGGAATATTAAAAACAGAATGTTCATTTTCAGTTACCCCTTCCTTCTTTTATACTAGCCAGAAAGTGCATGCATTCTGAAGCATAAGTGAACTAAGACTGCCGCCGCGCCTGTGGCTTGGCGCTAGCTACTTTTCTAATGAGAAACGGCAGCAGTCTTCTAAAATACAGTGCAAAGGCACTGAAGTAAATGATACATGCTGTGATAATATCGATGACTTCAGGCGCAAAATTGAGTGTCTGAAGATAATTCCCCCCCTGTGTAATGTAGGAAATAATGAATGCGGAAAAAATAATGCCAATTGGATGGGAGAGACCTAGGAGTGCTACTGGAATCCCGTTAAAGCCTTCTATGGACAGCACGTCAACAACCTTTAGATGTCGTCCGTTTGCCCCCGAAAGGTACAACAGTCCGCCGCCCAAACCAGCCAGCATTCCAGCAATAACCATGGACATTACGATACTTCGCTTAGCATTGATGCCTGCATATTTGCTGGCATTCTGATTGAATCCGCAGGCTTTTAGCTCGTAGCCGAACGTTGTTTTGCTAATTATGAAATAAATAACTATTGCCACGGCTATGGCGATCCAGATTCCGCTGTTTACTGTGGATAAGTCTTTAACACCACTCAGATCATTATAAAAGATATAATCGAGTCCGCCTTTTGGCAAAACAGCGGAATCCGCTACATTTAAGGACTGCGCTTTCCTTAAATCATAGATGGTGGATTTAGTTAGATAATTAGCTAAATACATTCCAATATAATTCATCATGATCGAAGAAATAACTTCATGTACATTTAAGTAGGCCTTAAGAATACCAGGTATTAGCGCCCATAACCCTCCAACTATAGTTGCTGCCAGCAAGGCCACGATCCAATGCAAGGGTGCAGGAAGAAATGTCCATGTTACCCCAACGTAAACGGCGGCAAAGGCACCCATGATAAACTGACCCGGAGTACCTATGTTAAAGAGTCCGGTTTTAAAAGCAAATCCCACGGAGAGTCCGGTGAGAATCAGAGGGGTGGCAAAGTATAGAACTTGTCCCATTCCCTTAGCACCCGTGCTGAAACCACCGCTCAAAATAATTCTGAATCCGGCCCCTGCCTCTGAGGGATTGCTGATTAGTAGGACTAGAAAACCAACCAGTAGACCGATAAGGATAGCCATAATTGACGCGGCGGCTTTATTAATTCCCTCTCCCAAAATGATGTTCCTGAAAGTTTTCATTGTGTCACCATCTCTTTCAGTTTGCAACCAGCCATATAGAGGCCAAGCTCCTGTATTGTTGTTTCCTCGGGATTTAAATCAGCAACAATTTCCCCTTCAAATAGAACTAGGATTCGATCACTGACGTTCATGACCTCGTCGAGTTCCAGAGAGACGAGGAGTACGGCTTTCCCTGCGTTTCTTTGCTCCACAAGCTGCTTATGGATGTATTCAATTGCCCCGACATCAAGACCTCTGGTGGGTTGGACGGCAATCAAAATTTCAGGGTCATCGTTAATTTCGCGGGCAAGGATCGCTTTTTGTTGATTACCACCTGACATGCTTCTGACTATCGTGTTAGATCCTTGGCCACTGCGGATGTCGAACTCGGAGATTAGGCGATCAGCATAGGCATGGGTTTGATCAAACTTAATAAATCCATGATGTTGAAATTCCGGAGTGAAATACTTCTTTAAGATTAAATTTTCAGCCAGTGTATAGTCCAGGATAAGACCGTCTTTATGTCTGTCCTCAGGGATATGGCTCATGCCTAAAACGTTTCGATCCCGGACGCTTATCTTTGTAATCTCTTTTCCGTTTAAAAAGATTTGACCACTCTCGATAGGACCGAGACCGGTTAAGGCATAAACCAGCTCAGACTGACCGTTGCCGTCAATGCCTGCAATGCAGAGGATTTCTCCCTTTTTAACCGTGAAAGAGACATTATTAACTGCCTTCTTAGCGCTGCGTTTGGAGGCCACGGTCAGATTACTCACTTTAAAATGTGAAAGGTCAGGAATACTTGGACTTTTTTCAACGGTAAATTGGACCTTGCGGCCCACCATCATTTCGGACATTTTTTCTTTCGAGGTGGTCTTAACATCTATGGTCCCAATATATTTTCCTTTGCGCAGAACCGTACAGCGGTCAGCTATGGTCTTAATTTCGTTCAGTTTATGTGTGATAAATAGAATAGATTTTCCTTCCTCCGCCAGCTCCTTCATAATTTTCATCAATTCTTCAATTTCCTGGGGAGTCAGAACGGCTGTGGGTTCATCAAAAATTAAAATTTCATTGTCCCGGTATAGCATTTTGAGGATTTCAACGCGCTGCTGCATTCCCACAGTGATATCTTCAATCAGGGCATCGGGATCTACTTTTAAGCCATATTGGTCTGAAAGTGCCATCACTTTCTCTCTAGCCTCATCCATTTTCAGGAAACCGTTTTTAGTAGTTTCAACCCCTAGGATGATGTTCTGTAGCACTGTAAAATTTTGAATAAGTTTAAAATGTTGGTGTACCATACCGATACCCAGATTATTAGCATCATTTGGGTTATTGATTTTTACTTCTTTTCCTTCTTTTATGATCAAGCCTTTTTCTGGCTGATACAGGCCGAAGAGAACGCTCATCAGAGTTGACTTGCCCGCACCATTTTCGCCCAGTAAAGCATGGATTTCTCCCTTGCCTAACTGGAGCGTAATTGCATCATTAGCGATGATACCCGGAAATGACTTGGTTATATTCAACATTTCAATGATATAGTCCATCCCATAATCATCCTTTGTTAAGTAAATCGATATTTAAAGCTAGACAGTTAAAAAAATAAGGGAAAACAGGTGAATTGTCACCTGTTTCTCCTAATATTAATTGTTAATCTTTTAGTAAAATTCTATTTCACGAATGTAACCTTTACGATTGAAACAGGTAGCTTGGTTGCATCCTCTGCATCCTTGTCATTGGCAATTTTAATCTTCCCAGCAGCTAACTCAGCATAGATTTTATCATAGTCTGTCTTAGTAAATGTGTTGAATTTGGAGCTATCCATCGGGAGCTGTACTCCATCTTTGTCGGCAGCATAAACGAGAGATTGACCACCTGGGAATTTTTTAGCATAATAGTCTGTGAGCACTGATTGTACTGAAGAAGAAAGTCCTTTCATTGCTGATGTAATGACCGTATCAGATTCTGAGCTTTGATTGACATCGACACCGATAACTTTTGTTTTAGCAGCTTCGGCAGCAGACATGACAGAATTACCGACAGCCCCACCACAACCAAAAATAACCTCAGTACCTTGAGCGTACCAGGAGGCCGCTAGTGTCTGTACCTCAGGTGTTGCATCGAATCCGCCTGTGTAGTGATACTTTAAGTCTATGCTTTTAATGTCCATTTCCTTAGCTGCAGCTTCCGCACCCTGAACAAATCCATAACCGAATCGGATTACCGCAGGAACAGCCATTCCACCCATGAATCCAAGTTTAGTATACCCGTCTTTTACAGCAGCATAACCTGCTAAATAGCCAGACTGCTCTTCAGCAAATGTAATACCAACGGTGTTTTTGGCAGTACGATAGACTGAATAATCTGCATTATGCGGGTTACCGTCTATTAGAATAAAGGATACATCAGGATAGAGATCCTGAGCTTTAAAAATCGGTTCTTCGAATAAATAGCCAGGAGTAACGATGACCTTTGCACCGCCATCAACGGCTAACTGAATTGCTGCGAGGTACGCATCGGTACTTTGTTCTGTTGGTTTGTAATATTTGTGTGTAATCTTGCTTTTTTCAGCATAGGCCACGATGCCTTCCCAAGTTCCTTGATTGAATGATTTGTCATCAATTGTACCAATGTCCGTGATCATTGCAATTTCATAGGTGGTTGGCTGGTCTGTCTGGGCAGTCTCTTTGGATGCGCAAGCGGTTAGACCAAAAATCATCAGGACCACTAGCAGTAGAGAAAGGGCTTTTTTCATCATTTTTCAATCCTCCTATTATTATGTAAATCACTTAATTATAACTGATTTTATAGAATAAGATAGGGTTTTTCTCCATAAAATTTCCATTTGAATATTGATTCATTCATTAATTAATTAATTGAGAGTTTGTTGATGATTTATACCGAAGTATTTTTTAGGGTAAATATTTTCTCAGAATATCCAGATTAGACATATAGTAATTAAGGTTCACTAAACAAATTTTTGATGGGACAAAACGTTTTTGTGACTGGTTAAAATAATACGGATGACTGTTTTAGGGAGGAGTAGATGGTATGTTTAGGAATCGCAATGTTTGGAACGGATATTACGGAAGTTATAGTCCCTCAATTGGTAGGAATTTAAATCCAAGATTTTTAGGTCGGTCGCGTTCCGCTGGGTATGGTGAAGTGGGGGTAAGCTCACTTCTGCTCTTGGGTCTTGTAATTTAAGAAAAAAATTTTATTAAGCAAGCTTAGAGATGCAGTGTAAAAGGAAGACTATCATTCGCCTTGTTTAGAGTGATAGTCTTCCTTATCTTCATTTGGCAAAGTTTAGTACTACTTTAAAATCTTAGTGTCTCTTCTAAACTCAGTCATTTATTTTACTATGGCATCCTTAGCAAGTTGTTTTGCTTGATGTGCGTAGTCAATGGCTTTCCCTAAATTGTTCAGGGATTCTGTAGGATTATGGAAACCATAACCATTGGTAACCATAACATAGTCCAAATACCACTGACCCTTGCGATGCATCTCCTGTGCCTGAGCAAGAATCTCAACATTTACTCCTTGAGTCTCACGTGCCACTTTCAATGTCTCAATTGCTTCTACCATAGTCTTTCCAGCTAGATCCTGAACTTCTTTAGTTTTTTCCTGGGTATCTTTGACCCTTGCAGTGAGCCATTCACTACCTTCTCTGTGACAAACAGCACAGCTTTCATCCATCGTCTTCATCGGACTAGTCCAATTATGGGAACTTACTTTCGTATTACCAATTTTGACATAGGGCATATGACAATCGGCACAAGCTAGGCCAGCAGTCTGATGAGTACTACCCATAAAAATTTCATATTCGGCATGCCTTGCTTTCACCAGACCTGTACCAGCATCGGGATGTTTCCATTCGGAAAACTTATTCTCGTTAAAATAGGTCAAAATCTGATCAACCTTGATTCCGTTATCCCAAGGAAATGTTACGATTTTAGATTCAGGTTTAAAGTAGTAGGTCACATGACATTGTGCACAGACAAGTGACCGCATCTCCTGCCTTGTAGCCTTAGTAATATCTTTCCCCTGGCGTTCAAAGGCTTGAATTAAGGCAGGTTGGGAAATTTTTAGCTCCATGGTCTTTGGGTCATGACAATTTAAGCAGGCAATCGGATCTTCCAACTGAGAGTTGATCTCTTCAAATGACATTGTATAATATTGATCACCATACTTTTCGATCAATCCCGGAATCTGAGAGGACTTACAAGTATTACAGGCCGCACCTATCTTATATCTCGAAGGATCAACCTCCCGGATATCTTCCAACGTGTAGACATGTCCTCTAGGCTCATTAAATTCATTTGCATAACCTAAGCCAGCATAAAGAGGTTCCATATAGGGTTTTGTCTCAAAATGTGAAGGCTTTTCGGTGTTGTTAAAATTCTCTTGATAGGTTTGATAATGTAACGGATAATATTTTCCCCATACAGCGGGATCTGTTTCATTGGCAGCAATTTCTCCCAATTGTTCTTTCTGTGGTTTTTGATTATGAGATACGAAGAAAAACGCCCCGGTGAATATAACGGCAGCTAAAATTGTCGTAGTAAATACAGCAATCCCTAAATGTTTTCTAGAGTAGGCTTTATGATCCAATAGTTAACCCTCCTTGTTACTTATTTCTGGTGAGGAGTACTACGATGACAATCAAAGCAATACTTTCCTCCATCCTTACTTGTATCCCCGATAGCCTGAAGGAGATCCCCATGGCAACGCAGACAATTATCTTGAACAATATTCTTGCCAATAGGACTAATCCGGATTTCGTAGGGATCTTTATCAGCAAGTACAGAAATGACATCTTTGGTTCCCGTGTATGCCTTGTACATCGCACCGGAAACCAAACTATGGGGAATGTGACAATCCCCGCAATTTGCTCCTAAACTATGGGCAGAATGCAGAAACGAATTGACCTGTTCATCCATTACGTGGCATTGCCCACAAAACTCGGCGCGATCTAAACCAAGTGCGGGTAATTTGGTCAATAAGATTAGGCAAAAACAAAGCAAAAGAGCACCGCTAATAATCAACAATTTTTTCTTCCTCAACAATTAAGAAACCTCCTCCTTTCTCATCGGTGCTTTCTGTTAATGCATCAGGACCCATTCATCCGTGAATAAGTTGTTTCGAGAGGACCTGGTAAATATTATGAACTTTAATAAATCATTCTAGGTTTTTTTACTAAATCCTGCCTTTTTTCCTCGATAAAGGTAAAAAACAATGCTAGTAAGACTTATGGATATACTATTTGGGGTTTTAGAGGAAGAATCAAAATGAAAAAATGCTGTTGGTTGGTACTATGTTTGTAGGTGGAGTACCATTTATTTTTATG
Source organism: Desulfosporosinus sp. (assembly GCA_016278585.1). Classification (GTDB taxonomy): domain Bacteria; phylum Bacillota; class Desulfitobacteriia; order Desulfitobacteriales; family Desulfitobacteriaceae; genus Desulfosporosinus. The sequence goes on along the minus strand of JADQBO010000387.1, from coordinate 4,552 downwards.
AGACTTTATGTTCAAATATTAACGTATGACTTAACTATGTTTGCCTGTCGTACATCAAATCTCGGGCATCGAGTCAGGGATTGTGTGTTGTAGAATGGACCGGCGATATGGTATGTGAGAGTCGAGGTTGGCCCGCCATAAAAAAAGCCAAATAATTAATAGAATTCTAACGTCTAAGAGGTAATCATTGATATTTTAGGAGTCTGAGGAGGCATAAAGTGCAATAAAATAAGAGGGTAAGCTCTCTTGGCTTACCCTCTATAAAGTATTAAAGATAGTTAGAATTAAAACATTGTCTAAAATCATCAGCGAAAACAGAAATATTGCGATAGAAAATAAAAAACACACCCAATTTGAGTTGTGTAAACTGGAGCCAACGATGGGACTCGAACCCGCAACCTACTGATTACAAATCAGTTGCTCTACCAATTGAGCTACGTCGGCCTGTATATTGGACAAAAATTATTTTAACAAAACCGATCGTTAAGGTCAATGTATAATCTTTGGTAATTCAAGGTGTGATATATTAATATTTAAAAGGAGTTTTTCAAAATGCATTATACTGGTACAATCTATAGACCACCGGCTGAGGCTAAAAGCTTATTATTACAAGTTACAGCGGGATGTTCACATGATCATTGTACATTTTGCAGCATGTATAAGAATATCCCATTTCGCATCGAGCCGATCGAGCAAATTGAGGAAGATTTAAGAGAGGTTCGTTCAGTACGTCCAGATGAGAAAAGGGTCTACCTTGTGGGTGGAGACCCCTTTGTTTTAAGTGTGGATAGGCTAACAATCATTGCCAAGAAAATTAAAGAATACCTACCACTCTGTGAAACCATTTCTATGTATGCTCGAATTACTAACATCAAAACTAAAACAACGGAAGAACTCAAGGCACTGCGTTCTTTAGGGATTAATCATTTATATATCGGGATTGAAACCGGTCATAATGAGACATTAACTCGAATCCATAAAGGAACTACTGCCGAAGAAGCTGTTGCACAATGCAAACGCTTAGAGGAAACTGGAATTGCTTATCATGGAATTTACTTGAATGGCTTAGCTGGCCAAAGTAAAGGAGAAATCAGCGCCTTGGAAACGGCCAAATTTTTCAATCAACTAAAGCCTAAAAGCATAGGGATAACCTCCTTAGTCCTAATACCTGGTACAGACTTATATGAACAAAAACTAAAGGGCGAATTTATTGAAGCGACCGAATTCGAACGGGTTCAAGAATTAAAACACTTTATCGAACATCTGGAAACAAACACTAAAGTCTTTGCAAATCATGTATCAATGGCTACTCCCGTGATTGGTAAAATCCCCGAAGATAGACCTAAGATGCTTAAAGTGTTGCAAGACACTATTGATGATTTTGATGAAGACGAATTAAGGCAATATCGAGACCAGTTAAGGCAGCTGTAAGGTATACCCTAGTATCGTTATCATGTTTGTTTACCAATGCTTTATTGTGTTTATTATCTAAATTCAATCATTGATTGCCTGCTAAGAAGAGGATGATAACTAATTATTGGTTGGGACGTCTTTTCAGGATATGTGATAAGAAGGAGATGGAGATCTAATTAGCTCTGTTAAGAAAGATGGTTGGCCCTAGTCTCCTTTTTTTGCTGACTGGATAAATTGGAGTAAGCAGTGCTGAAAAGTAATACTGCACTTGTCAAGAAAACAGGGAAGACCCCTAGCCATGATCCTACAGAACCAAAAACAATGGGCACTAAAAACTGGGCGGTTTTGTTAATGGTTAACCGTATACCAAGAACTTCCCCAGTCCTCCCCTTCGGGGAGGCGCTATAGGCCATAGAAATAGATAGGGGTTGACCAATTCCTAGACCCATTCCCAAGATGAAGGAAATAATCCCTAAAGCAATCATTCCCTTAAAAAAGGGCAATAATACAAAAGCTCCTGAAGCAATAAACATACAACTAAAGAGGATGGGCTCTTCACCATACTTTCTTGTAAGATAAGGCATTAAAGAGCGTACAATTAAGAAAGCTGCAGCATAGATACTCAGAATAATACCAATTGTCGAGGCAGAAAAACCAAGATACTCACCATAAATCGGAAAATAGAACTCATAAAGCCCAATTCCGGTTAGGATCATAGCACTTGTCATATAAGTCTTCATTAATGACTTCGACCTGAGCAAATCTTTGACACTTTTTTGGGTTGTCTTCTCCTTCGAAACCGGCCCAGGCAGCTTTAGTACATTGGATAGCATCACCAGACCGGGGATGAAGGCGCAAACTGATAATACTAAATAAGTTGAATTGTAACCTAAGAAATCTATTGAAAATCCAGTCAGCAGAGGTCCGATTAAACTAGCAGTGGAGACCCCTAAGCCAGAAATAGCAAAATTCTGGGAACGATTGTCAAGTGAACTTAGTCTTCCAATTAAATTTTGTATATTCACTAAAACAAAAATAAAGGCTATCCCAAAAAGTGTTTGGGATAAATAAAGAATATATAGTTGATTTTTTACTAAGTAAGGAAGTAATATGATAACCCTAACCCAATGCTACCTAATGCAAGAGGGTGTCGAATTTCGAATCGGTCAGATATTATTCCAGCTATGACTGCAAAGAGCATAGGGCCAAAGTTTGCTAACGCGACTATTAACCCAATTTCAAAGGAAGTAGCCTGGAGATTTATGGCATATAGGGTGGTTAACATGAGATTACCCCGAAAACTTATATAAAAGAAGAGAAACAGAGCTACAATTCTATAAACAAGCATAGGCTGATCCTTTCTACTAAAGTTTACATTTAAGTATACGTTTTATGTTAAGTTTATTCAAACCAAGCTCCAAGTCCATAAATACTTATGACACAAGAATTAAAGGAGGCCGTTATTATGAGTCTTCGTTCAATGTATATCTTTCCAGACTTTTGTTCTATTGTCAGAAAGCATATACTTCCGTTATATACTGCAAGAAAGGCTAATACGTGCGAAGACAGTGTCTTCGTGTGGGCGCTAGCAAGTTTCTTTAAAGGCAGTCTGCAAAAATGAGGGAGGAAAAGTATCTTTTTTTATTCTTGCATTTTTAATGGAAGGAATATGGGTGCTTATGAAGAATAATTGAGTATAAAGTGAATTTTGGAATAACTCTTCATGGTGAAACTTAGACTTAAATAGTCGAGCGGAGAAGGGGGGACTTATTTATGGTTTGGCTCAATGTTGATAAACCAACCAAGAAGTGTACCTTACACATGAATAGTAGTTGTACCTACTTGCAAACGAAACGTGAGACAGAATATAAAGGAATAGGAAACTTAAAACGAGACGGTGGTTGGATGAGTTTTACGGATCCAAAACTAGCAAAATTATATCATCACAGTAATTTACCAGAATACGAATTTATTGACCATTGTTAATAAATCGGGTGTGCAAATTGCTGATTAATTTATGAATCTTAACTACGACTAAAAAATAGAAACAGGGGAGTATAAGAATATGTTAGTAAGTCATAAACGCGACGTGTTAGGAACACGCATTGACAATGACCAAATCAAAAATGCTGTTAAGAAAGTACTCATTTCCCCAACTCAAGGGTGGGAAGGCTATGTTATGCGTGAATTTGAGCTAGGTCAGGGGGGGTATACACCTCGCCACACTCATCCTTGGCCACACATAATTTACATTCTAGAAGGTAAAGGATCTTTGCATTTGGACGGACAGGATTATTTGATAGAAGCCGGCTCTTTTGCTTTTGCACCCAGCAATAAGTTGCATCAATTTAAAAATACAGGCAGTGATAGATTTGCATTCATCTGTATTGTGCCTGAACAAGGAGATGTGTAGTAAATACGTTATAGATGAAATGAAGTATTAGTGAAACGAAAATATTGAGTTCCTCTCCAGAACACAGAAATGGTTATTGGACAGTTAATTATGATATAATTGAAACTGTTAATGGAGGTAAATGTAGATAAGACAAAGAAAACTAATGACGGACGGAATGTCCGTCATTTCAATTGAAGTTTCAAGCTTAAGCCCTTTGATGTATTCCGAAAACCTAGCCAAGATGGTGGGTATTCGTGTATAGTTAGATAGGGGGGATGCCTTTGGTTGGTATTATTCGAGTTTATCGTATTTTTAGTGAAGTTTGATGAAACTTGTTAAAATTGACTGAGACTATTTAAACAAAGTGAAGGGAAGGATATTTAAGATGAAAAGAAGATGGTCAGTATTATTTGTAGCAATCTGTACAGTTGCTCTTCTAGTGGCTGGGTGTAGCCAGAAACCTGCAGATACGAAACAGACAGGGGATCAATCTTGGAATAAAATTAAGGAAAAAGGGGAATTCATCGTTGGCTTAGATGATAATTATCCACCTGCTGGTTTCCGTGATAAAGCGGGAGAGCTGGTTGGTGTCGATATTGATTTAGCAAAAGAAGCCGCCAAGCGGTTAGGCGTTAAAGCGGTATTCAAACCTGTTCAATGGGATGGAGTTCTTTTGAATTTAAAGAGTGGGGAAATAGATCTCATCTGGAACGCCTTAGGCATCACCCCTGAAAGAGAGAAGGA
>JADQBO010000414.1 GCA_016278585.1 Desulfosporosinus sp. | reverse complement strand
GGATGGCGAAAACCCATTAAGCGCTTGTGGATTTCTTCCCTAACTGAAAGAGCCATTAAGGAAGGGTTTAATAATTTGAAACCAGGCAAGGAATACGAGTCTTTATATGCTGCCGCAGAATGCCGTGCCGAGGCAGATTGGTTAGTCGGGTTGAATGTCACAAGGGCATTAACCTGTAAATATAATGCCCAACTTTCTGCTGGGAGAGTACAAACTCCTACTTTAGCAATGGTAGTTGAACGGGAAAATGAAATTAAGCAGTTTAAGCCAAAGGATTATTGGTCTATTAATGCCTTAGCGAGCGGCTTTACCCTTCGGTGGCAAGACAATAGTGGTCAAACCCGTATCTTTGATAAGAACAGAGCAGAGGTACTGGTAGCTAAATTGGCAGGGCAAACCGGAGAAGTGGTGGAGGTGAAAAAAGAGGCTAAAAAGGAGCTCCCTCCCCTGGCTTATGACCTAACTGAGCTACAACGGGATGCCAATCGCAAATATGGATTTTCTGCTAAAACTACATCCTCTGTCATGCAGCAACTATACGAACATCACAAATTAGTCACCTATCCGCGCACGGATTCACGCCATATCAGTGAGGATATCGTATCCACCTTACCGGAACGCTTAAAAAGCGTTGCTTTAGGACCCTATGTGGATTTGGCGCGAAGCATTTTGCGAAGCAAGTTAATTATTACAAAACGATTGGTGGACGGCTCCAAAGTTTCAGATCACCATGCAATTATCCCGACGGAACAGCCCCCTACATTGTCTAAACTTAGTTCAGAGGAACTTAAAATATATGATTTAATTGTCAAACGATTTCTGGCTGTCCTTTCTCCAGCGTTTGAATATGAACAAACACTGGTTAAGGTAATCCTTAAAGGGGAACTATTAACGGCCAAAGGTAAAATAGTAAAGCATAAAGGATGGCGGACGGTTTATGAAGGGCAGGGTCGCTTCGACGATGAGTCAGATAAAGGGGATGGGGAAGTAGAGCAAACTCTTCCAGAACTTCGCAAAGGGGAGATGTTTAAAAATTTGTCCGTTAAGTTAGCGCCTGGCAAAACTAAACCTCCTGCTAGACACACGGAAGCAACATTGCTTTCCTCTATGGAACACCCAGGGAAATTAATTGATGATCAGAAACTGCGGGAAGCGATGGATCAAAGCCATGGACTTGGAACTCCCGCAACACGGGCAGAAATCATTGAAAAGCTGTTTAATTCTTTTTATATGAATCGTCAGGGTAAAGAAATAATTCCTACGTCAAAGGGGATTCAATTAATTGATCTGGTTCCCCCCGAACTAAAGTCACCGGTACTGACCGCTAAATGGGAACAACAATTGACAGAGATAAGCAAAGGTCGGATTAATAGTCAAACCTTTTTGACAGGAATTAGGGGGTATGCCACTCAACTTGTTTCAACGGTCGTTGGCAGTGCCCAGACCTTTAAGCATGATAATCTGACTAGGAATAAGTGCCCTGAGTGTGGAAAGTACCTTTTGCAAGTCAAGGGAAAGAAGGGCGAAATGTTGGTTTGCCAAGATCGGGAATGCGGTTACAGAAAAGGCCTCTCTCAAATATCAAATGCACGGTGTCCAGAATGCCATAAAAAGATGGAGATCAAGGGAGACGGTGAAAGCAAACTATTCTCCTGTGTCTGTGGGTATCGCGAAAAGCTCTCTACGTTTAAGAAACGTAGAGAGCTTGAAAAGGGGACTATTAACAAAAGGGAGGTTAGTAACTATTTACAGAACCAGAAGGAAAGTGGATCGATTAATACCGCGCTGGCAGATGCACTAGCGAAGTTAAAGAAATAAACTTTACTCAAGAATCTACAGAGGTCAATCACTAATTAGGCTAGGCCATACTGATTAAGCTTATAGTATAGTGTTCCACGCGAGATTCCGAGAAGTTTTGCGGCTGCCGTTTTATTACCATTTACTTTTTCCAAGGAAATCCTAATTCGTGTTACTTCCTCTGAATTTCCTTTTGAAATAGAGGTAAGGGCATGCTGAATTCCTTGAGGCATTAAGGGATAAACAGAAGATGGCAGACCAGAGCTAAGGGGCCTAAAATTCGAGGGAAGGTATTGAATATTCAGGGTTTCCCCTTCGGAAAGAATGGCTAGTCGTTCGATCACGTTGCGTAGTTCCCGAATGTTACCTGGCCAATCATAGTTTAAAAAACTACCCATTATCTCAGGATCAAGGGAGGGCATGGTTTTTAGATATTTTTGAGTAAATTCTTGCAAAAAGGCTTGTACCAAATCAGGAATATCCTCAGTTCGCTCTCGAAGGGGCGGTACTTCTAGGGCAATAACGTTTAAACGATAGTAAAGATCTTCGCGAAACTCACCACTTTGAATCATTCTATCTAAGTTCCGGTTGGTTGCTGCAATAATTCGAGTGTCTACAGTCAGGGCTTTAGTGCCGCCGACACGGTAAAAGCACTTATCTTGTAAAACCCGTAACAGTTTCACCTGGAGTTGAAGGGGCAATTCACCAATCTCATCTAAAAAGAGGGTTCCTCCTTGGGCAAGTTCCAATTTACCGGGCTTTCCCTTACGTTCAGCCCCAGTAAATGCACCCCCGTTATATCCAAATAATTCACTTTCAAACAATGCCATAGGAATAGCGCCACAATTGATGGCAATAAATGGTTTAGTATTCCTTGGACTATCTTTATGTATTGCTTGAGCAAAAAGTTCTTTACCAACACCACTTTCTCCAGTGATAAGGATTGTAGCTTCACTACTTGCTACTTTACGCGCTAAAAAAATTGTGCGAAGAATCGGCCGACTTTTTCCAATAATCTTGCTGAAGGGATCATTAGAAGGGTCGGTTTTTTGTTTGAGGTCACGTAATAGAGAACTGGCATGAGATAATTCTTCATTTAGACGAACGACTCGGGTAATATCTTGTTCGGTAGATATAGCCCCCACAGTCTCGCCCTCATAGATGACAGGAGATGCACTAATTTGGACATGCTTTTCTGGCTGAGGCCTGTGGTAGGCTTGGCGGATTGGCCGTCCTTCATCTAAAATAACGAGGGTTGCTAAATCCTTGCGTTCGAAGAAATCAGCAATAGGTTTGCCTACAATAGCCTGTTCAGGTATCGAATACATTTCTTGAGCTTTAGAGTTCCAATGACTAACGGTTCCGTCTATAGTAACAACAGTTACTGCTTCGTTTACAGTATCAAGTAAAGTGTTAAAAAAGGTATTTAATATCTGCCATGAATGATGTAAATGATTCATCAAGAGAGCCGGGGTAACAACACCTTGTACTTTTCCATTTACACCGACTACAACGACTGGGCGCAATGGGTCAAGATGCTCTTGACAAAATAAGTGTACCTTTGTTTCTGGTTTAGCCAATAACGGAGGTGTCCAGCGGATTTCACTGAGTGAATGATTGGTTGGACCTAGTAAGTCGGCATGCTCTATGGTAAGAACTCCCACTGGAAATTCTTCCTGTAACATAACCAAGTGGGAGGATTTCGCTAATTCTAGAGCATCGCGTAGACTAAGAGGTGTCCTGATTAAAACGAAGTTTTTTTCCATTAACTCTGATAGGGTTATAGACTTCACGGTTACCACTCCTTGAGTATAACTGTATCTTAAAAACGTGTAGTTGCATAGATGTGTTTAAACATATTGAACAATATTGCTCAATATGTTTAAACAAAGGGTAGCAGTATTTGTTAAGTGTAATCAGGGTTAAGGAATATTAAAAAATATTTTTTTGATTCTCTCGTTATCTTGCAGGGATTTCTAATATTCTGTCTAATATTACATAACAGTATGCTTGACTATAAGAAGGAGGAAGAAAATGTTTCGTAAGAAGAGTAAAGCCCTAGTTGCCATGAGTTTAATTATGTCCGCTTTGGTGCTGGTCAGTGGCTGTGGGGCAAGTAAACCTGCGGCAACCGCTCCGGGCACAGAAAGCAAAGAACCTATCAAGATTGGTTTCTTGGGTGCCAAGACCGGTGATGTGGCAATCTACGGATTGAACACATTGAAAGGTTTGGACATGGCGATCACTGAACTTAATAAAGAGGGTGTTCTTGGACGTCAGGTAGAGTTGGTTGAAGAGGACAACGCAGGACAAAAAGATCAGGCTATTAACATTACCAATAAGTTAATTAGCCAGGACAAGGTTGTAGCTATCATCGGGGACCCTACGACAGGTATTACTCGTGTTGCCGGACAAATTGCTAACAGCAAAAAGACAGTTATCATGTCGGCCGGTTCGACCGGTACGAACGTCGTGGAAATTGGACCTTACGTTTTCCGGGATACTTTGCTGGACACCATTGCTGCACCAGCAACTATGAAGTATGTAATTCAGGAAAAGGGTTGGAAAAACGTTGCTTTGATCACTTCAAAGAACAATGATTATAGTGTATCTCTTTCTAAAATCTTTACCGATGCTATTACTTCAAATGGTGGCCAAGTTGTAATTGAAGAGTTTATTCAAGACAAAGATACTGACTTTAGTGGACAGATCACTAAGATTAAATCAGCTAACCCGGATGTCATCGTGTTTTCAGGTTATTACACTGAGGGTGCTTTGATCATGAAGAAAGCTCGTGAAGTAGGGATCAAGGCTGTTATGGTTGGAGGAGATGGTCTTCAAGGGGACGATCTTATGAAAATTGGTGAAGATGCTGTGGAAGGGTCTATCTCTTATGCAGGATTCTCTCCAGAGCAACCAACCCCTAATACCGAAAAGTTTATTAATGCCTATAAAGCCAAATATAACAATGAATTACCGGATCTATTCGCTGCCCAAGGGTATGATGCATTGATGCTCATTGCCAAGGCTATTAAGGATGCCAATAGTGCTGATCCTGAGGTATTTAAAGATACCCTAGCTAAGACTAAGAGTTATGATGGTGTTTCTGGAACCATTACGTTCCAAGAAAACCGTGAGCCAATTAAGAGCCCAGTGTATCTGCTGGAAGTTAAAGGTGGCAAGTTCGCCCTTCTGAAAAAGGTTCCTGTAGAAGTTAAATAAGTTTAAGATTCTTTGTTTCCATAACCGATAGCTAGTAGCAGCACGAGGTCCCTAGACCAGTGCTGCTACTAAAGTTTAAACAAATTTTTATAGTTTGAGATTTGATTACTTGTCTTATTTAAGGAGGGCGTTCGATTTTGAGCAATCTGATGCAGCAACTTATCAACGGGCTCGCCCTAGGTAGCATTTATGCCCTTATTGCCTTAGGCTATACAATGGTGTTCGGTATTATCGGCATGATCAATTTCGCTTATGGCGAAATATTTATGTTTGGTGCATATGCCGGACTAGTGTTGGCACTAACTAATTATGTTAATGTTTACGTGGCGTTGCTAGGCGCTTCGTTAATAACCATGGTGCTTGGAGTTATCATTGAGCGATTAGCTTATAAACCCCTTCGGCGTTCATCGCGACTTTCAGCGTTAATTAGTGCGATTGGGGTATCGATTTTCCTTTCGTCTTTGATGGTTCGGCTTATGGGACCCAATACAAGGGGTTTCCCTAAACTTTTTGAAAACAAAATTTTCATAATCGGAGATTTCCAGATTACTATTTATCAGATTGTAATTATTGGAGTAGCTGGTCTCTTAATGCTTGGTCTACACCTTTTTATAACGCATACTAAAATGGGTAGAGCTATGCGTGCTTGTTCTCAGGACAAGGATGCGGCGAGTCTTATGGGGGTTAATATTGACCGAATTATATCAGTAACTTTTGCCATAGGGTCGGGCTTAGCAGGAGTTGCTGGGGTATTAGCCGGTATTTACTTTAATGCTGTTCAGCCTTATATGGGACTTTTGGCGGGTCTTAAAGCGTTTGCTGCAGCAGTTCTTGGAGGAATAGGAAATATACCTGGTGCCATGCTCGGTGGGCTAATGATTGGTATGGCAGAAATATTAGGCATTACTGTGAACTTATCTCAGTACAAGGATGCCTTTGCCTTTGCAATCCTAATATTGGTGCTCTTGTTCAAACCATCCGGAATCATGGGGCGAAAAGCCAATAAGAAGGTGTAAGGAGGCAATGGCAATGAAGAAATTACTCAACAATTGGATTATTCAAGCTCTGCTGTTCCTCGGCGTGCTTGGCTTGACTGTATACGGCTCACAAATTGTAAATGATATTATGCCTCCCTATTATCTCATGATCTTGTTATTTATAGGTATAAATTTAATCATGGCTCTGGGCTTAAACCTAATTACGGGAGTAACAGGACAGCTGTCTCTAGGTCATGCAGCTTTCATGAGTATTGGGGCTTATGCTTCGGCAATTGCTACCGTAAATTATGAGTTACCTTTTCTGCTAGGAGTCTTAATTGGTGGCCTCGTAGCGTGTGTATTTGGAATTATTATCGGCTTTCCGACCTTACGTCTGTCGGGAGATTATCTGGCTATTGCCACGCTGGGTTTTGCTGAAATTGTAAGAGTCCAATTTACGAATATGAAAATTACAAATGGCGCCATTGGTTTTCTAGGAATTGAAGGATCAACAACCTTTCCTATCGTTATGACTATTGCGGTTGTGACAATATGCGCCATGGTATGGTTGGAAAATTCCCGGAACGGGCGGGCGATGCTTGCCATTCGGGAAGATGAGATTGCTTCCTCAGCAGTCGGGATTAATACTACGCTGTATAAGATTCAGGCGCTTGCGATCGGGGCCTTTTGTGCTGGGGTGGGGGGGGCTTTATTCGCCCATACGACTACGTTTATTCAACCCACTGATTTTGGCTTTCTCAAGTCTATCGATATTTTATGTATAGTTGTTCTGGGCGGTTTAGGGAGTATTCCTGGCACAATTATTGGTGCGATAGTCCTTACTGCATCACCAGAAATTTTAAGGCCATTGGCTAACTATAGAATGATGGTTTACGGTCTTCTACTGGTCGTGATCATGATCTTTCGTCCCAATGGTTTATTGGGCGGAGTAAATTTAAGGCATGCCGTTCGCCGTGCATTCATGATTCCTAAGAAAAAACAGGCCGGACGGGAGGAATAAGGATGAGTTTATTAACTTTAGCCAACGTAACCATCCGCTTTGGTGGTCTGACTGCGGTTGATAGTGTAAACCTAGAAGTAAAGCAGGGCGAAATACTGGCCTTGATTGGCCCTAATGGAGCGGGTAAGAGTACGGTTTTTAACCTGATTACAAGTATATATCAGCCCACTAAGGGCACGATTTCTTTAGAAGGTAAACCCTTAGCTGGAATCCCTACTCATAAGATCGCTGACATGGGGATAACCAGAACCTTTCAAACGATTCGCCTATTTACTGAGCTTTCTGTCTTAGACAATGTAAAGATTGGTGCCCATTGCCGGGGAAAAGCAGGCTTGTTTCAATCCTTTACCCGGTTGCCTGGTATGAAACGGGAAGAGAAAGAACTGGAAGAGAAAGCGATTGAAGCCCTGGAATTTCTCGATTTGGCTGGAAAACGTGATGAATTGGCAAAGAATCTCTCGTATGGGGAGCAGCGGCGTTTGGAAATTGCGAGAGCTTTGGTATCCAAACCAAAGATACTGCTTTTAGATGAACCTGCAGCTGGGACAAACCCTCAGGAAAAAGTTGTCTTGATGGAAATGATTCGCAGGATCCGTGATACTGGTATTACAATTTTTTTGGTAGAACACGATATGAAGTTAGTCATGGGTATTTCGGAGAGAATAGCTGTACTAGACTATGGTAAATTGATTGCATTAGGGACGCCTCTAGAGGTTCGAGGTAACAAAGCTGTTATCGAAGCATACTTGGGCTCCGGTAAATTCAAAAGTAGAATTCGGCGCTAAGGAGGACCAAGACATGTTGAAGTTAGAAAACGTCGATGTGAGTTACGGCTCAATTAAAGCCTTACACGGTATTTCTCTGGAAGTAAAAACAGGAGAGATTGTTGCCTTAATCGGCGCTAATGGAGCCGGGAAAAGTACAACCTTACGTACCATCTCCGGACTTTCAAAACCATCCAACAAAGATAGTAAGATTACATTCAAAGATACTCAGATTCATGGCATCCCCCCTTACAAGATTGTGGAGATGGGCCTGTCCCATGTGCCAGAAGGACGGCGCGTGTTTCCCGATATGTCTGTCTATGAGAATCTCCTAATGGGTGCTCACAGCCATAAAGGTAAGCCAGACCAGGCTGACTTCGACCGGGTATATCATCACTTTCCTAGATTAAAGGAGAGAATTAAACAGGTAGCGGGTACCTTATCTGGTGGAGAACAGCAAATGCTCGCTATGGGCAGGGCCCTGATGGCTAGGCCTAGTCTACTCATCCTCGATGAACCAAGTATGGGTCTTGCACCGATGCTGGTGGAAGAGATCTTCCATATCATTGAAGACATTAATGTCGCAGGAACAACCATTCTTCTCGTGGAGCAGAATGCTCACTTAGCCTTGGAAATTTCCAACCGGGCTTATGTTTTAGAAACCGGAAAAATCGTGCTTGAAGGTCTTGCCCGAGATTTGGCTAAAAATGAGGATATACGTAAATCCTATCTTGGAGAATAGGGTAAAGAGTCCTCGGGAGGCAAGCCGAATGGAATTTTCGAAGGAGCAACTAGAAAGATATTCGAGAAACATTAGATTAAAAGAAGTTGGAACTAAAGGACAAGCTAAACTGTTGGAATCGAAAGTTCTTATTATTGGTACCGGAGGACTAGGATCACCAGCAGCAATGTATCTTGCGGCTGCAGGCCTAGGAACGATTGGGCTTGTAGATCCAGATGTTGTTGAATTATCCAATCTACAAAGACAAATTATTCACTCTAATAGAGATGTTGGTAAACCTAAAGTCTTATCTGGAAAGGAAACAATCCAAAATATGAACCATGAGGTTAAGGTTGAAACATACCAAGAATGGGTTAGTTTAGATAACATCATGGATATCATTAAGGATAGAGATTATGATTTTGTTCTAGATGGGACAGATAATTTCCCAGCTAAGTTTCTGATTAACGATGCCTGTGTGCTTTTGCAAAAACCTTTTTCCCATGCAGGAGTTACGCAGCTTTTGGGACAAACGATGACATATGTACCGGAGAAGGGCCCCTGTTATCGGTGCGTCTTTCTAAATCCCCCGCCAAGTAATGCTGTTCCCGATAATAAAGAAGTGGGTGTTCTAGGAGTTATACCCGGTATCATAGGTACTATTCAGGCAACTGAGGGGATTAAATATCTTCTTGGTATCGGAGAGCTCTTAACCGGCAAACTACTGGTATTTGATGCTTTAGCGATGGACTTTAGAAAGGTTGAGCTCTCGGCTCGAATCAATTGTAGTGCATGTGGGGAAACTTCAACCCTTAGATAAAAAACTCATTTAAGCTTGCATAAGGTTTTATAATAATGGAGTTCTTCTTCCGATCTTGTAGGTCGGGGGAAGGGCTCCCTTTTTATTACCTCACTCTATCCGTAACTAAGTTGAACTCTTCAACTAAAAATAATATACCTTGGCATAAGAATTGCATATTTTTTATTAGGTAAGGACATTCTTAATCATTTTACATAACTAGGGGAGTGAGTTTTATGCGTATCACTGAGCACCCAATTTTAAACTTTGTGCGTGGAGAAGAGGTCTCATTTTACTTCGATGGGCAGATACTTATGGGCTACGAGGGTGAGACCATTGCTGCTGCGCTTCATGCTGCTGGGATTAAAGTTTTAGGCCACAGCCAAACTATGCACCGGCCCCGAGGCCTCTTCTGTGCCATCGGGAATTGTTCATCCTGTCTAATGGTCGTTGATGGAGAACCCAATGTCCGAATCTGTGTGGAAAAGCTGAAGTCTGGCATGAGGGTAGAAACTCAGCTGGGAAAGGGGTGCCTAAGGTGAAAGAGATAGAGATCCTCGTCATTGGTGGTGGCCCAGCCGGTCTGAGTGCTGCCTCTACGGCAGCTAACTTAGGTGCCAGTGTCTTAGTCTTAGAACGGGATGATAAGCCTGGTGGTCAATTAGTCAAACAGACTCATAAGTTTTTTGGTTCTAAAAAGCAGTATGCTGGCGACCGTGGTTATCAGATTGGAGATTTTCTGATTGAACAGTGTGAAAAGAATCCTAAGGTTGAAGTGTGGGCTGAGACTACCGCTCTTGGAATTTATGAAGACGGAGTGGTAACAGCTGAAGGGCAAGGCAAACATCTCAAAATAAATCCGAAAAAAATAATTGTAGCTACCGGCGCTTCCGAGAAAATGATAGCTTTCCCCAATAATGATTTACCGGGTATCTTTGGGGCTGGAGCAGTGCAAACGCTGATGAATGTCCACGGTATTGTCCCTGGACAACGCGTACTGATGATCGGTGCGGGTAATATTGGACTAATTGTCTCCTACCAACTAATGCAGGCGGGAGTAGAGATAGCTGCGATCATTGAAGCAGCACCGACCATCGGGGGTTATCTGGTGCATGCTTCTAAGATTCGACGCGCAGGCGTACCGATTTTGACCTCCCATACCATTACAGAAGCCTACGGTCAGGAGAGTGTTGAAGGTGCAATTATCTGTAAGCTTGACGATAAGTGGCAAACGATTCCTGGGAGTGAATCAGATCTAAAAGTAGATGTGATCTGTTTGGCCGTCGGTTTGAGCCCGTTAACTGAGCTTTGCTTTCAAGCGGACTGCCAAATGAAATACGTGCCCGAGCTTTCTGGACATGTGCCAGTTAGAAACGAATACTTGGAAACCACTCGCCCAGGGCTCTATGTCGCTGGGGATGTGAGTGGAGTTGAAGAAGCAAGTTCTGCAATGGTGGAAGGGCGGTTAGCTGGTATTTCTGCTGCCTACAGCCTGGGCTATGGAAAAGATACGGCCCCTAAACTTCAAGGGGAAGCCTTGGCTGAGTTAAGTGAGCTTCGTGCCGGACCTGCTGGTCAAAAGACGGTGAAGGGAATTATGAAACTGATGGATAAGGGGGGAGCGGCGTGCTAAATAGAACTGGAGTTCCAACTGCGGATGACTTAAAAACAGTTTCCCCTTCCGAGGAAAGAGTTAATAGAGGTCCCGTGGCCATGATCGAGTGTTTCCAGAAGATTCCCTGTAATCCCTGCACAGAGGCCTGTAAACAGGGGGCAATTCAGCTGATGGAAGATATTAATGACCTTCCGATATTGGACTTCGATAAATGTAACGGTTGTGGTGTCTGTCTTAGCCGTTGCCCAGGACTGGCAATCTTCATAGTTGATGGGTCCTATAGTGATACGGAAGCCCTTGTTAGGATCCCCTTTGAGTATTATCCAGTCCCTCAAGTTGGAGAAAAGGTGATAGGTTTGAATAGGGCTGGGAAAGAACTCGGCACCTTTGAAATAAGCAAAGTTCAATCGGGTGGACAGAAGAATAAAACCTTCACAATCTGGTTAATCGTGCCTAAAAATCTAGCTATGGACGTGCGTAGTATTCGTTTAGGAGGGGTTAGACATGCAAACTAAGGAAACGATCGTCTGCCGTTGTGAGGATATCACCCTAGACGAAATTAAATCTCTGATTGATCAAGGTTACCGTACCATTGATGAGATTAAACGGGTTATTCGCGCAGGAATGGGTCCTTGTCAGGGACGAACCTGTCGAATGCTGATTGCCCAAGAACTAGCAAAGGTTTATGGAATTCCTGTAGGAGACGTTTTGATGCCTACCTTTCGGCCCACAGTGAAACCGGTAAAACTAGGAACCTTTGCGGGGGGGGAATGAAATGCAAAAACTAGCTAACGTGGTGATTATAGGAGGAGGGATTATTGGCTGCGCCGTCGCTTACGAACTGGCCGTTCGCTGGGTGAAGGACATTGTAGTGATTGAAAAGCAGTACCTCTCTTCAGGCGCAACGGGTCGATGCGGTGCCGGTGTTCGACAACAGTGGGGAACAGAAACCAATGCTATTCTGGCACGGGACAGTGTGAAACGATTTGAGGGTATGAACGAAGAGCTTGAATACGATCGAGATATCGAATTCAAACAGGGTGGATACCTAATGGTTTCGTATACCCAGAAAGAATGGGATCAGTACAAAAAAAATGTTGCCATCCAGCATAGTTTGGGGATTCCAACTAAAATGATTACTCCTCAGGAAGCTCTGGAAATTGTGCCTCATCTAAACACTAATGGACTAATCGGGGCCACATTTTGTCACTCGGACGGACACGCTAACCCATTTCATGTTGTGGATGCCTACTATAAAGCTGCCAGTCGACTGGGGGTTAAATTCGAGACTTATACCTCAGTAACCGGTATTAAAAGGGAACATGGTAAAGTTATAGCTGTTCAGACTTCCAAAGGGGATATTGCTACCCCAATTGTGATTAATGCCTGTGGTTATGCAGCGGGTACTATCTGTGATATGGCTGGTTTTGAACTGCCTCTTTATCCTCAACGTCATCAGGCCTTGGTTACGGAACCGGTTGAACCTTGTCAGGGGCCGATGGTTATCTCCCTTCATTATCGATTATATTGTCAACAGACCCCACATGGCAGTTTTGTGATGGGTGTGGGTGACCCCAACGAACCCAAAGACTTCAATATTAATTCCAGTTGGGAGTTTTTAGAGGATGTGGCTCGCCAAGCGACCACGGTCTTACCTCTTTTAAAGAACCTGCGTGTTGTTCGACAATGGTCAGGTCTGTATGATATGAGTCCAGATGCTAATCCAATTTTAGATGAAATACCAGAGGCTAAAGGGATGTGGGTTGCCGCCGGATTCAGTGGCCATGGGTTCATGGTTGCTCCTCAGACGGCAGTTCTTTTGGCGCAGAAGATTCTCGGGGAAACGTGTTTTATGCCAATTGAACGATTTGGCTTAAATCGCTTCAGTTCAGGGGACTTGGTCCTTGAATCCGCAGTAGTATAGCAGTTAATCATTATACCAAACAACATAAGAAGGCCTACTTCTATGGATGGAATGAATGGTATAATACATTTAAACTCTTTAATTCAGTTAGGGGAGGGTAGAGACCCCGATTGAATCACCAGCGAAGGGTTTTCGCTAGTCATATGGAGGTGGAAATACTTGAAACACTTAGCTAAGAATGAATCCTTATGCATAGGTTGTGGAGAATGTGAAGACGTCTGTTCAAAAACTTATTTTAAGGAAATCAACAAAGAAAAATCATCTATACAAGTCAATGATAAAAAAATCACAGTTTGTAGCCAATGTGGTGAGTGCATGGATGTTTGTTCAGTAGCGGCAATTTCTCGAGATAAAAATGGTGTCGTTCGAATCAATAAAAAAATCTGTGTCGGTTGTTTTATGTGCGTCGGTTTTTGTCCGGAGCTGGCTATGATAATGCACGGCGATCTGTTGGAACCCTTCAAATGCATAGCTTGCGGCCAGTGCGCAAAAATCTGCCCGACTCATGCGATTGTTATTTCGGAAAAAGCTTAGGGGGTAATAATATGGATCTAGAAAACGATAACTTGGAGCACAAGTTACTTAAAGAGTATAACTATGAGTTAGGAACTATTGACAAAGGGTACACCAACCGCACCCTCTATATTAATGTTGGCAATTATGAAATCAAAGAAAAGCCAGTCACTCCATTGATGAAAGATAAATTCATTGGTGGAAAGGGCTTTGGTCTCTATTACTTGTGGCAGGCAGTGACGGAATCCACCAAATGGAATGATCCAGAAAACGAAATCATTATTTCAAGTGGACCGGTTGGTGGAATTACTCAATATCCTGGTTCCGGAAAATCACTGGTCGTTACCCTATCCCCACTGACCAATATGCCCATGGATAGTAATGCTGGTGGCTATTTTGGTCCCTTCCTTAAATTTGTCGGTTTCGATGCCCTTGAACTGCAAGGCAAAGCGGATAAAGATGTGATAATTATCATTGATGGCAAGAAGGGAACTATTTCGATTGAAGAAGCGCCCGGAGAGGTTATAGACACCCATATTCTTGGGGAGCAACTGACTGAAAAATATGCAGATAGCGAAGAGGACAAACGAAATATCGCCGTGATCTCTACCGGGAGTGCTGCTGAGCATACGAATATCGGTCTTTTAAACTTCACCTTTTACGATGTGCGACGAAAAGGAATTCGTTTAAAACAGGCTGGCAGAG
>JADQBO010000373.1 GCA_016278585.1 Desulfosporosinus sp. | reverse complement strand
TTGCGCCACAAGGTATAGAGGCACTTCTCGTGCCTACAGACTGTCGAACCCGAGTGGATGTCTTGGCGTCAGCCAAGTTTTCTAAAAATGTTGTGCATAGTGGAGGAAGAAAATGAGTACTAGAGTTTTAAATATTGGATTGGATGTTGGTTCGACAACTGTTAAAATAGTTGTTTTAGATAATAATAAAAATATTGTTTATAAGAAGTATTCGAGGCATTTTTCCAATATTAGAAATACTGTTATTACAGTACTCGATGATGCTAAGGCAATAATGCAGGGATACTTATTAACCCTGATGGTTACTGGATCTGGGGGCTATAATATTTCCCAAACGCTAGATGTGCCTTTTATTCAGGAAGTAATTGCCTGTACGAAGGCCATAAAAGTTGTGATTCCAGACACAGGCACTGCCATAGAACTTGGTGGTGAGGATGCTAAAATTACCTACTTGGGTGAATCTGTTGAACAGAGAATGAATGGAACTTGTGCCGGAGGCACGGGGGCATTTATTGACCAGATGGCGTCTTTGTTACAAACAGATGCTCCAGGATTAAATGATCTTGCTAAAAACTATCAACACATTTACCCAATTGCTTCTAGATGTGGAGTGTTTGCAAAGACTGATGTTCAGCCTTTGCTTAATGAGGGAGCTGCCAAGGAAGACATTGCGGTTTCTGTTCTTCAAGCGGTCGTGAATCAAACGATTAGTGGTTTAGCTCAAGGACGTCCTATCAGTGGAAATGTAGCGTTTTTAGGTGGCCCCCTTCATTTTATGCCAGAGCTGAGACAACGCTTCATTGAAACGCTAAAACTTGAGACTGAGAATGTCATAATTCCCGAGAACTCTCATTTTTTTGTAGCGATTGGAGCTGCTCTGTCTTCAGGGGATATGGTACCGATTACACTAAACTATTTATATGAAAAAATCCCCGCAATATTGAAGATTAATAACTCTGAGAATGAAGAGTTAGAAGTTTTATTTGCTAACGAAGATGAATATTCTGATTTTAAGAAGAGGCATGCCTTGCATAAGGTTAGCCGAGAGGAACTCGAAAGCTATGAAGGAGATGCTTACCTAGGAGTTGACGCTGGCTCAACAACCACAAAGATTGCGCTCGTTAGTGAAAAGGGTAGCTTATTATATTCGTATTACGGTAGTAATATGGGTAAACCATTAGAGTCTACCATCGAGGCCATGAAAAGTTTATATGAAAAACTCAATAAGAAAACGATGATTGTCAATTCAGCCGTAACAGGGTATGGGGAACATCTTATCAAGGCGGCTTTAAGAGTCGATATTGGAGAAATCGAAACTGTCGCTCATTATACTGCCGCAAATTTCTTCCAACCAGGGGTTGATTTCGTTCTAGATATTGGTGGGCAGGATATGAAAAGCTTAGTGATCCGTGACGGAGTTATTGAGTCTATTACGTTAAACGAAGCCTGCTCTTCAGGGTGTGGGTCTTTTGTGGAAACCTTTGCAAGTTCTTTGAATATGGAAGTCCAAGAATTTGCTCAATTAGGCCGGGAGTCTAGGCATCCTGTTGATCTTGGGACTCGATGTACGGTATTCATGAACTCTAAAGTTAAACAAGCCCAGAAAGAAGGCGCTGCAATTAGTGATATTTCTGCCGGCATATCCATTTCAGTTATCAAAAATGCTCTGTATAAAGTGATTCGACTAAGAAATATTGAAGAGCTTGGCCAGAAAATTGTCGTTCAGGGAGGAACCTTCTATAATGATGCTGTTCTTCGGGCATTTGAAAAAATTATAGATAAAGAAGTCGTTCGTCCTGATATTGCTGGCATCATGGGTGCGTTCGGTGCTGCTTTAATTGCCAAAGATCGTTATGAACATGGGTATCAAACAAGTCTGGTACAAGAGGATGATCTGCTCAACTTTAAAACTCATACCACGATGGATCGCTGTGGGTTATGCGGTAATAACTGTTTAGTGAGTGTTAAACATTTTTCAGGTGGAAATGACTATGTTTCAGGAAATCGCTGCGAAAGAGGAGCAGGGAAAGACCTTGTTAAACGTGAGATTCCTAATCTTTACGAATATAAGTATAAAAGGGTTTTTAACTACAAGCCCTTAGCTAACGACAAGGCCTGGAGAGGGATTATTGGAATTCCAAGAGTTTTAAATATCTATGAGGACTATCCCTTCTGGTTCACATTCTTTACTGAACTTGGTTATCAAGTAATAATTTCTGGTCGATCTTCTAATCGTATTTATGAACTTGGAATGGATACAATCCCCTCAGATTCTGCTTGTTACCCTGCAAAGTTAGTGCATGGACATATAATGGATTTAATGAATAAAGGGATAACCAAACTATTCTATCCCTGCCTTCCTTATGCTCAGCACGAAGATTTAAAGGCTGACAACCATTACAACTGTCCGATTGTTACCTCTTACCCTGAAACTATTAACGCAAATATGGATAGCGTCAGAGAGTCAGGTGTGAGGTTCTACCACCCTTTCTTACCGATAGATATGCCTCGAAGAATGATAAAACGATTGACTGAAGAGTTAGAACCCGAAGGAATACCGAAGGGTGAGCTAGCTAATGCTTTGGATAAGGCATATGCAGAACTTGATCGTTATAGGGAAGAGGTTAGACTTCAAGGAGAGGAAACTCTAAACTATATCCGAGCAAACCAGATCAAGGGAATCGTCCTAGTTGGAAGACCCTATCATATAGATCCGGAAATTAACCATGGAATACCTGAGATGATAAGTTCCTATGGATTTGCTGTTTTATCTGAAGATGCAATCCAACATCTTAGTCAAGTCGAAAGGCCTTTACGCGTTGTTGATCAATGGGTATATCATACCAGAGAATACAATGCAGCAAGCTATGTTTCAGAACAAAAAGACTTGGAACTAATCCAATTAAATTCCTTCGGATGTGGTCTCGATGCAGTAACTACTGATCAGATTAAAGAGATACTCGATCGTTTTGGGAAAATATATACTGTCTTAAAAATCGATGAGATTAATAATTTAGGGGCAGCAAGAATACGGTTACGTTCCTTGATCGCAGCAATAAACGAGCGAGATAAGAGAAATTTCATCCCCAAAAAACTATATGACAATCCGACTAGAGCTATCTTTACCCGGGAAATGAAGAAAACACATACAATTTTAGCTCCCCAAATGTCTCCAATTCATTTTCAATTCTTCAAAACAGCATTTGAGGATGCGGGCTATACTGTTGAATTTCTTCCTTCTGTTGATAAGTCCGCAATCGATGAAGGATTAAGGTATGTGCATAATGATGCCTGCTATCCGGCAATTATCGTTGTCGGCCAGTTAATAAAAGCATTAAAATCCGGCAAATATGACCTAAACAACACCTCAGTCATAATGACTCAGACTGGTGGTGGATGTCGAGCGACAAATTATATCGCGTTTATTAGAAAAGCACTAAAAGATTCGAATATGGCACATGTCCCTGTGATTGCCTTAAATACAGGGAATTCATCTAGTTTGGAGAATAACCCGGGTTTTAAATTTACAGTTCCCATGTTTAGTAAGGTATTAAGGGGGCTGATCTATGGGGATCTTTTGATGAGAGTTTTATATAGAGTGCGTCCCTATGAAAAATTCCCAGGCTCGGCCAATCTCTTATATGACTATTGGGTTAAGAAGTGCCAAGAATCCTTGATGAACGGGAGTAGAAAAGAACATTCTGAGAATATTCGTCAAATCGTGGCGGATTTTGATAGTCTGGAACTATATGAGGATCTAGTCAAACCAAAGGTTGGAGTGGTCGGAGAAATTCTTGTTAAGTTTCATCCAACAGCAAATAACAATATAGTAGAACTTTTGGAGGCCGAAGGGGCAGAGGCAGTTGTACCGGATCTCACTGACTTTCTCTTATACGGTGCTTTTGACAACCACACTAAATACCAAAAGCTTTCGGGCAGCTTTTGGGGAATGATCTCGGGGTACTTTTCGATTAACAGAATTGAATCTTACCGTAAAGAGATGAAAAAAGCACTAAGCGCTAGTAACCGGTTTGAAGCCCCTAAACCCATCGAAGAGATCGCTGAGTATGCAGAAAACCATCTTTCTCTTGGTAATCAATGCGGTGAGGGCTGGTTTCTAACAGGTGAGATGGTCGAGTTGATTCGAAGTGGGGTCAATAACATTGTTTGTTTACAACCTTTTGCCTGCTTACCTAACCATATAACGGGTAAAGGGATGATTAGAGAAATTAGAAGATCCTACCCCAAAGCAAACATCGCTGCTATTGATTATGATCCTGGAGCAAGTGAAGTCAATCAACTTAATCGGATAAAACTAATGCTTTCAGTGGCTGTGGAAAACCTTAATGACAAGTTGGTGGAAGATAAGCCATTATCAGATTTCCAAGCTGATTTAGTAGAACGTAAATTGAAGATGGTTTTAAATAGAGATTCAAATTTAATAGACTGTAAAATGGATTAATGGAAAAGACAGCTAGTTTTATTAGCTGTCTTTTCTATAGACCAATATGACGCGGGGCGCGTCCCCAGTCCTTTCCCCTCTGTCATTTTAAACGTATTTCAGATATAATATTTTGTGGGTAAACACAAAGTAGCATATAATGAGGGATGAAAAAATGTTTATAAAAAGACGTATCCATGAAGTGCTTGACGCTAGACACTCCAACGATTTACTTAGCAAAGGTGTAAATAAGTTTTTAATCGTTCTTATCTTAATAAATACATTGGCAGTTATTTTAGAAAGTGTTTCTAGTTATAGTCTAAATTATGGTTCTTTGTTTACAGCATTAGAAATTTTTTCAGTAACTGTATTTACCATTGAATACTTCTTACGA
The DNA here is from genome assembly GCA_016278585.1 of Desulfosporosinus sp. Classification (GTDB taxonomy): domain Bacteria; phylum Bacillota; class Desulfitobacteriia; order Desulfitobacteriales; family Desulfitobacteriaceae; genus Desulfosporosinus. The sequence continues at coordinate 9,499 of JADQBO010000373.1, read as the reverse complement.
GTTTGGACTTGCGATTTAGATCAGAAGTTTGATTCGCCCATCATAGGAAGATTACGATATATTATTAAACCAATGTCAATCATTGACTTAGTAGCGATTTTACCGTTTTTCTTACCTATGCTATTTGCCTTTGATCTCAGGTTTATTCGCTTATTGAGAATTGTTAGGATGGTAAGGCTGCTTAAGCTTGGACGTTATTTTGAAGTAATTCAGAAGTTGGGGCGGGTTTTTGTTGCTAAAACTGAAGAACTCATTTTTACAATAGGTATTGTATTACTCTTATTAGTCGTTGCTTCTTCTCTCATGTATTATGTTGAAAATCCAGTACAGCCAGATGCTTTTTCGAGCATACCCGCAGCGATGTGGTGGGGAGTAGCAACATTAACCACTGTGGGATATGGTGATATTTATCCGATCACTGCGGTCGGCAGAACACTGGGAGCAGTGATCGCAGTACTCGGAGTGGGTATGGTGGCTCTTCCAACGGGGATTATTAGTTCGGGTTTTATGGAAGAAATGCAACGCAATGAGGACAAGAAAATTACTTGTCCTCATTGCGGGGAGGATTTTCATAATTAAGTATAAAAACAGAGATTCTAGCTGAGTCAACCAGTATCTCCAAGGACCGGAGTCTTTTCAATAAGTCTATGGGTCAAATACCAATAAAAGTAAGGTCTATAACAGCAAAAAAGCTGGTAATCACTTACCAACTCTGTATACCCAAAGACTCTGTATTTGCAGCTGTTTTGGCAGGGGATGAGAGAGTCGAACTCCCACCGACGGTTTTGGAGACCGAGAAAGGTTTCCGAAACCTACAAGCCGTGGTATCACTACGTTTGAGGCGTTTTATACATAGACAGACCAACGGTTACTGCCTTAAATTAATTTTAAACGAAAATAACCGAAAAGTCCACTCGTAAAGCCAAAGAATTAGTTTTTATTGTTAGCGAGATTGCTTGCGTATGCTAAATGGGCCGATTTTTGGCTTCATGTGTGGTACTACAAAAACGCGACTCCCTAGCGGAAATCGCGTTTATCAGCTTGTGTGATGCGCTTATGAAGTATAGTTAATGATCTTAAATGAGGTTACGCTATACCATTTTCATTGTCCTCCGAATCCCATTCCTCGTACAATTCTAGTACAAAGTCAATGCTCATACATAGAATAACATCAGCCCAATACATCCGCCTTTCTATATGAGTGCCATCACGTAATTCAGATATAATTCTTTCTTTCGTAAAAAGATTACTTGTATATAACGTTGTAACTAATTGATCGACAACGTCTTCTGCGATTATTTCAGCCTCGCAGTCAATATCATCCAAACTGTTTTCTAACAAATGGGTAGTAACTCGTTCGAATCCTGTATAAACTAAATCGTTTTTTTCACCGTGTAGCTCATTATATAACTCGGTTTCTCCGTTAACTTTTAATAGATTAATTTCCGCGTTAAAGTCTATATCCACTTCAGAACCTTCACTCTGACTGTTTTCGTTATCCCACATCCTAGTGTCTATAACTATATTATCAAACGTGAAAATGCCCTCATTATAATTTACCTCAAAATTCCTATTTATATCTAATATATGACCACCGTACCCAACACCTTCCATTACTTCAAAAGGCATAATTCCGATTATTCCTCCGTCCACCAAGTAACGTCTATCTTCTTGGTCAAAATATTCTCCATCCCCTAGTGCGGTACTGTGGGCAAATATAGGGCACCCTTTGTAAGTTTGATTTTCTTTTTTAAAGTGATTTGTATCCTCTAGAAGTTTATCCCATGCACCTTCGTTTTTAACTACATAACATAGGTCACCAATATAATATTTCCCTGCTTCAAACTTCTTCATTAAAGTAACCTCCATCTTTCTTAATTTAATTTGTTCCATACCTGTTAAATCGCTTAACTAAATTCTTGTGACATAAAATATTTTGTTGTTGAGCCAATTAGATAAAACGTTGAACGGGGAACCCTGCACGTTGGAGTTCTTCAATTTGTTGTTCGCGGGTTCGTGCTTGGAGAACAGTTTCAAAAAATGCATCTTCAACGTTGTGTTTTTCGAATGAATCAAATTTCTCTTTGTCTGCGGGTTTTAATTTAAGAATAGGCGCGAGTGTATACTTTGTCTCGGTTTTGGTTCCTGTGCGTTTTAAAGTAAATGCTACCTCGCCAATACTTTCGGAATAACTTTCGATTGAATCCATTAACCCTTTCGCTTGCCCTTTGGTTGCATCGAATACACGAACCATATTCTCGTCAATGTCGGCAACTGCAAATAAATAACGTTTCTTAGCATAATGCTTTTCAAAACCTTCAACGCCTGAATTCGCCGCCTCGCAATGGGCGCATTTCTGACCATCACTTGTAATACATGGTTGGGTATAAATACCAAGGTTATAATCGCCGTGTGCCAAGTATTCAACGTAATCCTCTTCGGATAGAATACGAACTCTTACGGAATCTCCATCCTTTAAATGAATAAACACTTTATTTAAATCAATATTTTGGTTTTGTTTTTTGTTCACGCTTTCCTTTACGGCTCTACCTCTTGCTGTAACTACACTCATTTTCTTTTCCTCCATTTTTTATGATTTTGTAAGTGTTATTGCTTACACTCGGTATAAACGCCTATAAAATTTAGTGTGACATATAAATGAAAAAGAAAATAAGTTTATCAACTTGTTTAAATATGCGTTACTCAACTATATAAGTAGGGAGAAGAATCCCGACGGCGGAGCAATTTAACGTTGTTTCTCAATACGTCCATTGAGAATTTCGTTTTGCTTCGCCTATATTTTTTGCCTTATACGCTATGCGACATATAAAACAAATTAGAAAGGAATGAAATCGAAATGACAATTAGCAAGGAATTTGCAGATGCTTTAAACGTTCCCCGCTTGTATAAAAGAGCGCAAATACAACTAGGCGTTAGTCAAGCAGAATTTGCGAAACTATTAGGCGTAAATCAATCCCAAATCTCACGTTATCAAAACGGTAAACTCTCGGGACACAAACACATTCTACGTTTATTCGAATTGCTCGGCGAGGAGGCGCAAGGCGATGGACGAAACTAAACAACAACTCACAGCATTGAAGTTTGGCGAATTAGACGCGGCTCAACTAATGGCGGCGGAGTTAATCATTGGTAAGCGTGGTAAATACCCGTCATTCGCAGAAATTGCAGACATTGTAAACGTTAGCGTGAGGACGCTCGCACGTTGGAGATCGGAAAAATCGTTCCATCTTACATCAAGGAACGCGTTCTCGCGGACACAATGGAGGTTCTACCAAGCGTTATGGAGGCAGTTACCTCTAAAGCCTTGTCAGGCAATATCAAGGCGGCAGAACTCGTATTGCGTTCACTACAAATGTTGAATCAAAGCAATACCGTTACAGTAACGCCACTAACAGCCGACCGCAGTACAGACGCTATTGAGCAAGAAATCGAAGAGTTAAAACGAGAGTTAGGATTAAACGATAATAATGAGGAGGACGATTAGAATGTGGGAAATTAATCTAGAACGGTTCAACGAGGTAAACGACAAATATGTTGTGGTTATCAACGAAATTAAAGCGAAAATCTCGACACTCGAAAATCAAAAACAAACGATGCAAGCGGAATGGAACGAATTACTTTTGTTGGAGATCGAAGGCGAGAAGCACGCTAACATCGACACATTCCAAAAGAAGTTGGCAAGTGTTATAAATGAATTAAACGTGCAAACGTCATTGCTCAAAACCGCGGAGGGACGAAAGCGAACCGCGCTAATCGAACTAATGCCAACGATCGAAAGTGCCCGCAACGAATACCACAACGATGTATACAACGAAGTCATTGCCATGTCCGACACCCTTAAACGTAGACGTTGCGATTATCTATTAGCGTGCCGCGATGTTAATAGCGTGAAAGCGAAGGGCAATGAGATCGAAGGACAATTTAACGATTGTATTCGCAAAGCGTATGGGTATGTCGGTGATACTTGCGGTTACAGCAAACCAAGACGCAAGGAATACCCCGCGGTTAACCTTCACAGCGATCATAAATCAATTGACGAACCTTGCGCCCCACGAACACAAGAAACTCTCGTCGCACTAAACACAGGTAAATTACCCCTATTCGTAATTTGGTACGAATTTACAGGCGAGTTAGTGAGTGAGATCGAAGCACGCAAGCTATTGGCAGAACGTAAAAAGAAGGAGGAAACGAACAATGGAAAATAAAGATGAAACGTTAGCCTACGAAGTTATTTCGTTTGTTACCGATGAGTTGTTTGTCGATAACGTTAAAAATGATTTCGCAAAAGCCATCGAAACAAACGATCCAAGCAAACTTAATTCGAAGTTGAAAACCGTGTACAGCGCGTTGGTTGACAAACGTATTAAAGAATTGCACGGATTGCTTAAAGACGAAACTTACCGTATCTCGGTATTGAAGGAATACGCGCAAAAGCAACGTTCGAAGGCGTAACGGTTAACGTTCACCCTTCTTCATATATATTTGCGTCATTCGCAAAACCCCCTCCAATCCTATTAATATATCTCGCCCCATTCGCAATTAGCGTTTGGGGTATTTTTTTTCGAACTCTGTTTATGCGGTTAACAACAAAAGGAGGCGTAACCAATGACAATAATTGTTTTGCAATTAGCGATGTTAATAATCGCGTTCGACACGTGGAATTACGAAAGTAAATCAAATGAAAGGAACCGCGAGGTTGACGCGTTCCTACAGCAAATGAGACGCGTTTAAAGCATGGTACAAGCGGTTTAAGAGGCGGGTGTATGGCGATACCCCGCTTTTTTTGTCCCCAAATATAACGCGTACTCGCAACAAATACAAAGGAGGTTAAACGTTTATGGAAATCACGAGTTGCTATATGTGTAGACATCGCTATGATAAATTTTGCAAGAAATCGTGCCCCTTATTACCCGATCCGCTACCGATCAAACCGAAAAGCAAGGCACGCAAGGCGGGCGTGTACGCCATCTACAACGGTAAGATTCCTGTTTATATCGGTATGACAACGCGATCCTTCGAATTCAGGCTTGTCTCGCACCTCACGCAGACCTACCGACAATGCCACGGTAATAAAGAACTCGCGAGGCTATTGGGGGGCGATGGTTGGACTATGAAAATTCTCGAGGTTGTCGAGGGCAGCCGCAAGGAAATAGAGGCGAGAGAACGTTTTTGGATTGGCGAATTGGGCACCAAGCAAAACGGGTTTAACAAAAGGTTGTAGGTTAGCGGCAATGTCACGGTAACGCGGAAATTCGTTTTATAGGGAGAACAAATTTAAAATTGGAGGATGAAAGAAAATGAATAAAGTCACTATTGTTGATTCCATAATGGGTTCAGGTAAGACATCTTGGGCGATACAGTATATGTGCGAAAATGTGGGCAAAGGCAAACGTTTCATATACGTCACTCCGTATCTTCAAGAAATTGAAAATCGTATTTTGAAGCAATGCCCATTTATGTCCCAACCTGACGAAAAACTTGGTCGAGGGAGTAAATTGAGGCACTTCAAACAAATGGTACGTGAAGGGCGAAACATTGCGACAACACACGCTTTATTTGAATGGTTTGACGAAGAAGTATTTGAACTACTCAAAGGAAGTGGTTACACGCTTATCCTTGACGAAGTATTCAACGTAATTAAAAAAATGGAAATTACGGCTGCCGATGTGAAAAGCGCGTTCAGTGCGGGTAATATGTGCGTAATCAATGGCGAAGGTTCCGACAAACATCGTATCAAATGGTTGAACGAGGATTATGATCAAGGTGTTTATTCCAAAGTGAAGTTCCATGCTAAAAACGGAAATGCATATTCTCACGACCAACAAATATTGTTTTGGACGTTCCCCGCAAAAATGTTTGCAATGTTCGAGCACTCGTATGTGTTAACGTATTTATTTGAAGGGCAACTTCAGGCGTACTATTACAAATATCATAACGTACCGTACGGTTATAAAGCGGTGGCGCACTCTAACGAAGTAGGATACGAACTTTGTGATTATACAGGTAAAGACAATCGTGGTATGTACAAAAATCTTATCGAAATTTACAAAGGTAAATTAAACACGAACTTTTATAATCCTGACCGAAAACCTATAGATGACGGACGTTTCGCACTTTCCTATGGTTGGTTCGAGGATGCCACGGACGACCAATTGGAGCGATTACGCAAGAACTTATACACGTATTTCCGTAACGAAGTCAAAGCAAAGTCAAACGATATAATTTGGACAACACGCAAAGATTATGCAAATGTCAAGCGTGGGAAAAATTATGTAAAGCGAGGGTTGAAAGGGAAAGGTTACTCAAAAGGATTTATCGTATTGAACCAACGAGCAACTAACGATTACGCTGAAAAACACAATCTTGCATATGTTTATAACCGCTTTATGAACCCTTACGAAAAGACATTTTTCAAATCAGCGGGTATCGAAGTCAACGAGGACTTATTAGCATTATCCGATATACTCCAATGGGTTTGGCGTTCCGCTATTCGCAAAAATCCCGCTGAAACAATCAATATTTACATTCCATCTACTCGTATGCGTAACCTTCTAAACGGTTGGTTAGATGAGTAAACACCGCTTACGATAATAAAAGTGCTTAAATTGAAATGAAATCCGCTCATACCAACGGTTTCAACGTTCTTCCCTATAGACTAGGTATATAATAAGTGCGATTACGTTAATGGGAATAACCTTCGGTTTGCTCGGGGTGCGCCCCTTCGCACAGTTTTATATATTACAAATACCCCTTTTGTCAGAAAAATGCGAGGGTGAGCCACCGCAGAGGCGAAACCCTACGACTCCGCAGAGGCGTAATCCTTCTCTTTTTTAGTTCCACGAAGTTAACAATGGTTGCGTTAATATTAGCGGTTTTACCGTTTGTGACGTTTAATTATGGTTGTCACAATTACGAAAGAAAACGTTTTATATAGGGTAAGGGTTAAATAACGTAATGGAGGCGAAAGAAATGGAATTAAAGAATGGTAATACGTTTCTCAAATACTATTTATCGAAATACCGTAAAAAGTACAGAGTTAATTACAACGTCAATTGGAAACGCGACATGACGCACATGAACAAATTAGTAGAAAGGATTGGCGCAGATAAATTGAAGGAAATCGTGGATTTTTATTTCGAGGAATTCGATGCAATGTATAGAACCCCGAAATACCCGCGCGAAACCATTGGCTCGCTTGCGGCGTTTATTGCCGATAATATCTTTGTAACATTAGAAAAACGCAGGAAAGAACGCGCGGATTATGAGAAGTATAAAAATGTTGAAATTAACATGGCTGACTTTGAAGATTTATTTTAGAAGGTTAAACGCGGGATGGCGTTAACCCCTATTATTGTCGCAGAGAACAATCGTATTATCGTTGGGGGGCGTGTTTAAGCGAGAATATGCCTCGGGTAACTGTTGGGGGCGTACAAACAACATTGATTAAAGGGTTTTTGCGATTATTAAAGAAAGAGCTTATAAGTATAGTATTTAAAGAGAGGAGTTTTAAAATATGCAGGGGAATCCAATTGCCTTTAACTTTAACGTTGGAATGCTTATAATTCCAATTATCTATCTTATTTTCTTTATCTTTGTAATATACTTTTTGGTGAGTGTGCTCAAATTCATGAAGAAAAAGATTAAGTTAGATGAACAAAGAGTAGAACAAACAAATCGGTTTCTCGAAATATATAAAAGCACCAATGATATAAAATAATAATCGCTCATAGAACTAAATAATAATTGAGGGGAGGGTTAAACGCCCTCTTCGTTTGTAGTTGGCGGCATACGCATGAATCACGCTAAACACGGGCAGGGCGCGCGAACCGTCCATGTTTGGCGAAACTTCCATATATATGACACCAACGAAAGAAACCCCGTGCCCATTCGCAAAACGTTATGCCATGCGGGGTTCGGGGTTCTTAATATTATAATTTGTCGTTGGACATTCATTGAATTCTACCTATAATCGGCATAACGTTATATATGTTATCACAGGCGCGCTATTAACGTTTGGGGCGTTTAAACTACGCGGGGTATACATTCATATTGGCAAGCGGTTAGTGTCGCTTATATGGGTACATAACGTTAGCATTTACTCATGTTGGGTTCGGTCTACTTGGTGTATATCGTTATTGATATACGACGAAATACGGGGTATAATGTATATATATCAAGCGATTTAAGTACATTAACCGACGATAATCTTGTCGTATATCAAAGGAGGGCGTAAGGCGATGGAGCGATTTATCGAACAACTAACGGCGCAAGGTAAAGATGCCGCGACAATTAAACAATATCGTTCGAGCCTCAAATGTTTTTGCGAATGGATGAGCGCAAATTCGGAGGACACCCCACCCAAGGGGGGCGACCCCATGCGATGCCCGCAAAGGGCGACCAAAACAAACATACAATTTTTTAAAACTTCGGATGGAAACGATTCCCAACGAACCACCACGACAAACAACGATTCCCAACGTAACACCAACGAAAGCACCAACGCCGCCAACGAAACCCCAACGAACGATTTCGAGGGTATCACGCAATTAGATATTGCGAATTTCAAACGATTCGCCACGACAAAATGGAAACCCAATACCGTGCGGCAACGTTTAACGCATTTACGGGCATGGTTCGATTACCTCGTTAGCCGCGGCGAAATGATCGACAACCCCGCGGAACATGTTGACGCGGTTAAGAGCGGCAAGTTAACGCCAAAATGGTTAACGCAAAGCGAGCAGAATAGTTTGATTCGATTCGTTCGCAAGTACGGCGACATTCGCGAGTATACAATTATATTGTTGATGTTGCACACGGGTTTGCGGGTTCAGGAATTATGTGATTTGCGAATAGACGATATTCAACTCACGGATCGCAAAGGCAAGGTTATTGTTCGAAAAGGAAAGCACAACCGTTACCGCGAGGTTCCTTTAAACGTTGACGTTCGGCGAGTTCTCGCGAGGTATATCGCGGAGCAGCTACCAACAGAATTTTTGTTCAGTTCACAACGTTCCGCCGCGATGAGTCCCCGAGGGATTCAGCACATTTTCGAAAAATATCAACAACTCACGGGAATAGAACATTTAAGTGGGCACGCATTGAGACATTCCTTCCTGCACGAATTAGTTGTTCGAAAGGTTCCGCTTGATGTTGTTGCGAGGTTGGCGGGACATATGAAAAACGACGGTTCCCCGAACATTCAACAAACGTTAGTATACACGGCGCCGAGCGAGGAGGATTTAACGCGAGCGGTTGAGGAATTAAGTTGGATTTGATCGGGTGATTTTCTGTATTGACCATAGGAATTAAAAATGGCGGACAATCCAAGAAATCGGTTGACCTTCGCTGAATTACGGCGGCAGTTCATTCGTAAAAGTAAGAAGATATTAAAAAGCATCAAATTCCTATTGGTATATTGCTAAATCATTGGCGTTGCATAAATTTTAGCGCATCTTGTCAATAGTAATATCTCAAAATT
>JADQBO010000509.1 GCA_016278585.1 Desulfosporosinus sp. | reverse complement strand
TTCTGAAAAAGCAAGTTGGTATGGGAGCGCCAATTGTGAATTGGCGTTTGGGTTGGGTCATCATTGGGAAAATAGCCTTTGGGAAGGGCAATAGAAAGCCCTTTGGCGATGTCTCGATCATACTCTCCTTTTAAGGTTAGAGTGTCGTACTCTGAATGACCCGTTACGAAGACTTGTCGTCCATCCTTGGATACGACAAGGTAAAGACCGGCTTCGTTAGACTCTGATAGAATTTCTAATTCGGGGTGAATTTCAACGTCAGAACGCCTAATTTCCGTATGGCGAGAGTGGGGAACGTAAAACTCATCGTCAAAACCGCGTAGGAGTTGCATTCCATTTAAGCTGCTCTTATTAACATTGTGTTTAAAAACACCAAACATCTTGTTAGCCAGAGGGTATTTAGGGATACCGTAATGATGATACAGACCAGCCTGGGCTCCCCAACAGATGTGAATTGTAGAGGTTACATGAGTTTTTGTCCAATCTAGAATGTCTTTGAATTCTTCCCAATAGGTTACCTGCTCAAATTCTAAGTGTTCTATGGGTGCTCCAGTAATAATCATACCGTCAAACTTCTGGCTTTTAATTTCGCTAAAACTTTTGTAAAAAGAATCTAAGTGTTCCTGAGCGGTGTTTTTAGAGATATGGCTATCAATATGCAAAAGTGCAATGTCAACTTGTAAAGGGGAGTTGCTAAGCAGTCTTAGAAACTGGATTTCAGTCGTTTCTTTAAGGGGCATGAGGTTGAGTATAACAATTTTTAAAGGACGAATATCTTGGTGAAAGGCTCGTTCTTCGCCCATGACAAAAATGTTTTCTTGATGTAGTATGTCTAGAGCGGGGAGATTTTCAGGTATTCTAATCGGCATGAATAAACTCCTTTCAAGGCACAGGGCAAGTTCAAAGATCCAGTCGAGATCATCTTTGAACTTGAGTTCAAGCCTCTTGTATTGGAATAAGAGAGTTAAGCAGGGAAAAGAAATTAAGTTGGGGACGATTTACGTCCTTACACTTAAGTTTTATACGAGTTGACTTGCCACTAAGGCCTGATCTAAATCATACAGGAGGTCATCGATAGTTTCTATCCCGATAGAAAGGCGGATCATATCCGGTGAGACGCCAGCGCTGCGTAAGGATTTTTCATCGAGTTGCTGATGAGTGGTGCTAGCTGGATGAATGACTAAGGATTTGGCATCCCCGATGTTGGCTAGATGAGAGAATAGTTTAAGGTTGTTAATGAACTTTCTTCCTTCGTCCAGGCCCCCCTTGAGGCCGAAGGTAAAGATCGCCCCAGCTCCCTTAGGCAAGTATTTCTTTGCAAGTTCGTTATAAGGGCTTCTTTCAAGGCCAGGATAGTTAACCCAAGTGACTAATTCGTGTTGATCGAGGAATTCCGCAACTTTTTGAGAGTTTTCAACATGGCGTTCCATGCGTAACGGGAGTGTTTCCAATCCTTGTAAGAACAAAAACGAATTAAAAGGGGAAAGGCACGCGCCGGTATCGCGGAGAAGGGACACTCTAGCTTTGGTGATATAGGCAGCATTGCCGCAGGCTTCAGTAAAAATAATGCCATGGTAGCTGGGATCCGGCTGACTAAGGCCTAAGAACTTGCCATTATTCCATTCAAATTTTCCAGAGTCGACAATCACGCCTCCAATAGAAGTGCCGTGTCCGCCAATAAATTTGGTAGCGGAATGTACTACGATGTCCGCTCCGTGTTCGATGGGCCTACATAAATAAGGTGAGGCAAACGTATTGTCAACGATTAGAGGCAGTCCGTTTTCATGAGCAATATGAGCGATTGCCTCTAGGTCGGCAACATTAATAAGCGGATTTCCGATGGTCTCTGTGTAAAGAGCTTTGGTTTTTTCCGTAATTTTAGAGCGGAATTCTTCCGGTTTGTCAACATCAACAAAGTGAACTTTAATGCCCAGCTTAGCAAATGTATAGTTGAACAACGTAAAAGTACCACCGTAAAGAGAACTCGAAGCCACAATTTCATCCCCAGCTTGCGCGATGTTTAATAGGGCATAGGTAATCGCCGCTTGGCCAGACGCGGTAGCTAGTGCTCCGACACCTCCTTCAAGTAGGGCGATTCGTTGCTCAAAGACGTCTTGTGTAGGATTCGTGATCCGGGTATAGATATTACCAGGCTCTTTTAAGGCAAATAGATTGGCAGCATGATCGGTGTCGTTGAAGACGAAGGAGGATGTCTGGTAAATTGGAACAGCGCGTGAATTTGTCGCGAGATCGGGGGTTTGCCCTCCATGTAAGGAAATCGTTTCGATACCTAGTTGACGTTTTTCGGTCATGATAATATCCTCCTAAAATTTACTTTTTATATGAGAGTAATGATGGTACTAATAAATAAAAACGACCACTTCAGAGAAGCGATCGTTATATTATTTTAACACGCTACTCTCATCTCTCAGAACCTATGGTTCTGTTGGAATTAGCACCTCATAGTTTTCACTATCGGTTGCTGGGCATCATTGGGCCAGTCCCTCCGCCACTCTTGATAAGAGAAATCCAATATTTAATTGTTATATGGAATATAGCTACTATAAAACAAATTAGAGTCTGTGTCAATATACAATAATTGCTAATGCATGTGTTATATAATTAATGGCTGATATCAATCGTTTTAGAGCAAGCGTGCTAAACCTATCCCTAACGCCACGCCAGTAAACCCAATAAGGATGCTAAGTAAAGTGTATAATCCTGCTGTTACGTAACTCCCGTGTTCAAGTAAAGAAATGACCTCAAAACCAAAGGTAGAGAAGGTGGTGAAAGCTCCTAAGAAACCAACGCCGATTCCTAGACGCCAGAGAGGGCTGACGTTGAAACGTTCAACAAATAAAACATGCATAAATCCTAAGAGAAATGCTCCAGTAATATTAATAAGAAATGTGTGCATCGGGAATCCCTGGCTCCACTTATTGGAAATCCATACCCCAAGACTATAGCGGGTCAGGGCCCCCAGCGCACCTCCCAGGCTAATAACAAGTATAGTTTGCATGATCCTTAACCTCTTATCTTTAAAATAAAGGGATTATTTCTTTATCATAATATATAAAATCAGCGTTAACAACATGCAACGATAAAAGGATATTCGCCTCGGGAAAAGGGGAATAATATTAGGACGTTAAGGTTGTAAAGTAAAAAGTTGTAGAATTGTAAGAAAAGAAGTATCATTAACGAATATATTCAGTCAAGATCTAAACTAGAGGTGGAAACTGTGATCAATGGTCCCGTAGAGATCTCAAGTTACTCTAACACAAGGATCTCCTCGGTGATTGATAGTAATGAAAAAATTACAATCTCAAAAGAATTCATAGTGTGAAGTGATACAGGAGGATACTATTATGGTTGCAGATCCCTTAAAAATTTTCATTAAAGTTGTCGAGCAAAAAAACTTTTCCCGTGCTGCTGAAGAACTTTATTTATCCCAACCCAGTGTCAGTTTGCAAATTAGAAATCTGGAAACTGAACTTGGCGCAAAACTCATTAATCGTTCGCCAAAACATTTAGAACTTACCCAGTCAGGGGAGATTTTCTATGGATATGCAAAGAATATCTTACTCTTATATGATAAGGCTAAAGAGGAAATTAACCAGTTATCGAATGTAGTCACAGGGGGACTGAAAGTTGGAGCAAGCAATACAATAGGGGAATATATTTTACCCTTTATATTGACTGGATTTGCGGCTCAATTTCCGAATGTGGAAATTGAAACGTTGATTGCCAATACGGAGGAAATTAGTCAAGAAGTTCGAGCTAACCATTTAGACCTTGCCCTTGTAGAAGGAGAAGTTAATCATTCAGACCTTGTTATTCGGCCTTTGATGGAGGATGAGATCATTTTAGTCGTTCCAAATCAACATCCTTTGGCTAGACTGCCAATTGTTACATCAGATCATCTACAGGATCAAGTCTGGATTTTGAGAGAAGGCGGCTCTGGAACCCGTGCCTTTAGCGACAAGCTAATCAAGGATCGAGGAATTCATGTTAGAAAATCCTATATATTGGGAAGTGGTCAAGCCGTCAAGCAAGCAGTCATAGCTGGGTTAGGGATTGCCCTCGTCTCCAGCTGGATCGTTCGCAAAGAATTGAAGGCTGGAGAATTGACGACGATCCGGATAAAAGGAAAAAAGTTAACGCGCTTTTTTTCGTTGATAAAGTCAAAGAACCATGAACATTCCAAGGCTATCGAAGTTTTTACAGAACAACTTTTTACTCATGAGCTACTGACTTCGACAAATACATTAGGCATTAAGGGAATTGAAGACTAAGTTAGATCACTCGATTAAACTCATTCTGTACAAGCGATGTTGCACTCAGTTGTGGCGACATAGAGGAATTTAAGATCTAAGTCTCCATTATTATGTGCTCATGGAAATTAAAAATAAACACAACATCAGATTCAAGTCCTTTGGCAACCTAAGAGGGCACAATTAGAATTCATGTTAGAATTATTCGTAGGGTATAGAGCTGAAAGATACTTAGGTCTTGGGCTTCATCAATAAAGACATGACTAGCATCAAACGTTTCTTCGTAACAAATTAGAAGATGCTTTAAATAGGCAAGCGGTGCAAATCCTCTAGCTCAGGTTTATTTTTGGGCGATAAATTCGGCAGAAGAACTATATTAAAAAAACGAGGGAGTCTATTCAGACTCCCTCGTTTTTACCTCAATGTCGTCGATGTCGACAGCCTTATCGCTAACTACAACTAGCCCAGTTTCGCCTTTAAGTCGGGGATCGTGAATCACTGTGTAAGGTTTTCTAATTTGCTTTGCAAGTGCTATGTATTTATCCGTTAATTGATCCCTTAATTCCCCATCGATAAGCATTTTCGAACTCTGTTTATGGTTTAAAGCTTCGATAATTTCGGGGTAAATAAATTTTTGGGAAACTTGCTTTTTACTTAGGATTTTTATAATACGTTCGCGAAATTCTCCTAGATAGATTCTTTTCTCTTCGCGTTTTAATTCAGGTGCTCCATGTATTCCTACGGCAAGTCTTTGCTCGGTATCATCCATCAGGAGGTCCTCCTTTGTGTTGATTCTATTCTATATAGAATTCGCCATTATCAGGAGGATATGCATGGGTTGGCATCTAAGATTTTACTAAGTTGAGCTCTTTCAGATCTTTTGCCGGGTAAAATGATATTCATAAATAAAATTAGTATTAATAAGGGGCTGCTGGTATAGTGTTGTGTAAAGCCGTGCTTATTAGGTCGTGTGAAGATATAATTTATCAATGAGTTAAGTTTTGAGGGGAGATCGTTGGGAATATGAGAGATATTGTTGACTTAGTTTATCATCCGGCTCCTTCGATAGAACGTCTATACCTTGAGCTGACCAACCGTTGCAATTTGTCCTGTGAAATGTGTTACCGCCAGAATTGGCACGAACCCTTGGGCGATATGTCCATAGATATGTTAAGTTCTATCGCGGGTGAGGTGTCTGTTTTCCCTGATCTTAAGGAAGTGATTTTGGGAGGAATTGGCGAACCTACGATTGCCAACAATTTTCGCCAAGCAGTGAAACTCTTCGCTGCTCAGTATGCGGTTACCGTAACGACAAACGGAACTACATTGGATAAGGCTTTGATTGAATACTTACTTTCTTGTGGAGTAGCGAGGGTCGTCTTATCGGTTGATACGACAGATGTGCAGGCCTTTGCCGCTATACGTCATGAAAATGTACAAGGAATTTTAGAAAGTACACGTTACATAGCTGATCAGAAGGTTAATGGGAAACCAGAGATTATATGGGAATTTGTAGCTATGAAAAGCACTCTCCCTTATTTTTTGGAGACCGTGCAGCAAGCCGCTAAACTCGGCGTTAATCGGGTCTTTGTTTCTCATATTCTACCCATGAGAAAAGAGATGATCGAAGAAACCCTTTATTATCCAACCTTGGCGACTGAAACCGAGCAGACCTTTCAAGAGGGGTTTTTATTGGGACTTGCTAAAGGCGTGGACGTTGTTCTACCTAAAAGTCAGTTAAGAACGGATCGGCATTGTAAGTTTGTGGAAACTCAAAGTGCTGTCATACGTTGGGATGGTGAGGTTTCACCCTGTTATCGCTTTTTGCATTCTTATCCAGAGTATGTATTTGGAAGACATAAGCTCATTGAGGCTTACAGTTTTGGTTCTCTGACGGAGCAATCCTTGCTAAAAATCTGGACTTCCCAGGAGTTTATGAGTTATCGTTACAAAGTGCTGACCGGAGGGTATCCTTCGTGTACGGATTGTGAGTGGGTAAGTGGATGCGATATGGTTTTTCGAACAGACATGGATTGCATGGGTAACGCTCCCTCTTGTGGAGATTGTCTATGGGGACGAGGAATAACCGTTTGTCCATGATTAAATGGGTATAGTACTAATCATTAACAACAAAAAGGGGATGGACTAATGGAAATTAAAATCTTAGGTTCTGGTTGTTCAAAATGTGAAAAGCTAGAAAAGTTAACGAAGGAAAGCATTGCTCAGCTAGGGATTGAAGCCCAAGTTGAAAAGGTGGAAGATATGCAAAAAATTATGTCATATGGAGTAATGAGTACGCCTGCTCTTGTGATTAATGGGGTGGTCAAACTAGTGGGGAAAGTGCCGAACAAGGAGCGCCTAATTGAGATCCTCGAAAAAGAGCTAAAATCATAAATTAATAAGTCCTACCATACTGTAAGTATAAAGTGTGGTGGGACTTTTCTTAACTAGAGTAGATAAATCAGGCATCAGGAATTGTGCCTAATTAGGAAAACGTTAATAGGGTATGAGGCCACAGTCCTCTAGGAGTTGTTGGCCTTGCTTACTCAGTATTAGGTCCAAAAATATTTGGGCTAGTTCGGGGTTCTCTGAATTCTTGGGAATGGCGATAGCAAATTCTATAGGAGTACCAGCAATAGTAATCATATCGCCGGAGTTTTTGCCCTGGAGGCTGACAGTGGCTTGGCGATAATGGGAAGCATGGGCGGGGTTAGAAAGATTAATTTTTTCTGGCAAGACTAAGGATTTTAGCCCAAACTGATTGGCCACGCAGAGGTATTCAAAGGCAAAGTCCAGCTTTCCCACAAGTACATCTGCAGCAAGATCGTAGGATTTAGGATAAATCCACTCTTTATTGCATTTTGTATCTAATTTTTCGAAGAGACCTTCCCGCTCGTAATACTGTTCCGCTAGTTGCCAGACCATCAAGGTGCGGTAGCCACAAGGGTCCAGGTTCTGGTTAGATCGGCCAAAGGAAACTTCTTTTCTAAGCAGAATATCAAACCAATTTTGGGGATCGATTTCTTCATTGCCCCTAGAAAACTCATTATAGGCCAGCACAATTTGGTCGTTAGCAAAGATATAGTATTTGTCTATATAGTCAGGCCCTAGAAGTTCTTCAAACAGCATAGGGTCTGCTAGGGCCAGCACATCCACCACTTTTCCTTCCCGGACCTGCCTGGCACAAGCTCGTGAGCCATAAGATTCTAGACTAATGGGGACCTCTGGGTGGATCTCCTGTAAGAGTTTAGCACACTCTACCACTGGTTTACGTAGGGCACCAGCATGTAATAGTTTTAGAGTCGGCTTGTAAATCAAGGCCCCTTCACCTCCAGCTGGCACTCCTTCAAAAATGCCTGCATTTTGTCTACCTTATTGGCAATTAACTGTACACAGAAATCCAGTGCTTGATGCCCTTCAGGACTTAATTGGTAAGATCGCCTGGCCGGACCGGCTTGGTTGGTCTCCCACTGGGAAATAACTAGACTGTCTTCTTCCATGCGGCGCAAGTTTCTATAAATAGTAGCAGGGTCCGCCTCAACTTCCGAGAAACCGGATTCGTTAATTTTTTGGATCAACTCGTAACCATGGGAGGGCTTTTGAGCGAGAAAGTAAAGTAAGGTCGGGACCAGCATTTTATCGATGCGGCCGGTAATGTAGGCATAAGAAGGGTTTTCAAATTCTTCCTTCACGGTCTCACCTCGATTTAATCTAGAATAATTATCACGATTCACCCTCGAACGGGGTTTATTGTGGGGGGCTAAAGTTAAACTCTTTAGAAGAAATATTGAGTGGTATAACTAATGGCTAGGAACAGGATTAAAGCAGTAAGGATAACTTTAATCACTTTATCTGGCATGAACTTTTGGAGGCGGGCTCCTACATATGTACCCAATAGGCCACCTATTCCAAAGAGAGCACCTAGCATCCAGTCAGGGCTTACGTTAACACCTGTAGCAATGCTAGAGGTGGCTAGGATGTGATAGTAAAAAACTCCGGCAATGGAGGTGATAAAAGTACCCGCCATGGCTGCGCCTGCTACTGTATAAATGGGTAATCCAAGCACAGCCACACAGAAGGGAGCAATAATTGCACCACCACCGATACCGTAGATGCCACCGATTAAACCAACGACCAGAGATAGCACCAGAATGGAAAGGGTGCCGAAGGAATAGGTTTCACCCCAAAAGTCGTATTCAACTTTCCTCCAGGAAATAGATTTGGTTTTCACAACTGCCTCAGCAGGTAGGCCGGCAGCCAGACGGCTAGAGTTTTCTTCTTTTAGCTTTGCCACCTGATCGGAAAACTTATCCTGCATAGTTTTGTTTCGCGCCTTACCTTTTTTATTCCAGCCCATTAGCTCTGAGAGCAGTCGATAGCCTAAGTATAGAAGTACAAAACCCACAAAAAGCTTAAATGTCTTAGGATCGGGAAGGTAGAGGATACGAACCCAGGCTCCGAAAAAGACCCCCGGTAGGGTGCCAATAATTATTACCCAGGTAAGGGGCCAGGCCATGCGCCCTTCTTTGATGTAGCTGTACAGTGCACCAGGGATGGCAACGATGTTGTAAATTAAGTTGGTGGGACTTACCGAGGGACTAGTGAAATTTAAGACACTCATCTGGAAGGGCATAAGCAGGAATGCCCCGGAAACACCCGCCGAGGCAGTTAGTGAGGATACTAGAAAGGCTACAAGTGGTGGTATAAAGGGCATTACATCGACACCGGAAACAGGAAAATGCATAGGATTTGCTCCTTTCAAATTATAACATTCACTACTTACCTTACGAATGAGTTATCATAGTTTAATTAGCCGAAGGAGACCTTACATCTAAGTGCATCAATCATATAGTATCATGTTAATAATAGAATTCGTAAAAAGTTTTGTCAATATTAAAAGGGACTTTTTTCAAGAAGATAACCATTGTCTACTTAAAAAAAGTCCCTTTTTACTTTGCATCTCAAGGTTACCTTGAGACACCGAGTTAAGAAATTGTCATGGCAGTTGGAATCCAAAAGATGGATCATAAAAATTTGATCTACTCGGTGACAAGGTGGGATGAAAAAGGTAGAATATAAGAAGTGACCAAGCTGGCTAAGAATGGAGGAAAATATGGAACTGATTTTTATCATCATCGGAATTAATGTAGTATATGTATCTCTCTATACTTTGCGTATGATTTTCGTCATAAAAGGCCAGAGGATTTTAGCATCGATCCTTTCCTTGGGTGAAGTTCTCGTTTACATTACAGGGTTAGGAATTGTTCTGGAAAACCTTGACAACCCATGGAATGTTGCTGCGTACTGTGCTGGTTATGCTGTAGGGGTGTATATCGGTAGTAGAATTGAGGAGTATTTAGCTTTAGGTTATGTAACAGTTCAAGTCACTGTAGATTGCGTTGAAATAGAATTGCCGTCAAAGTTACGGGGATATGGATATGGCGTTACTTCTTGGTTGGCCGATGGTAAGGATGGGAAACGACTCATGATGCAGGTTTTGGCGAAGAGGAGTAATGAACGCAAATTAAATCAAATCCTTGATAAGCTCTGCCCCAAGGCTTTTGTTATTTCCTTTGAACCTAAAAATTTTAAAGGAGGATTCTGGGTTAAACAAGTTTCAAAGGGTTTCTAAGATCCGCTTTTAAAAATGTCGAAATGTACTTTATATAATTAGCAGAGATTTTGTTATACTATATTGAAAAGAAGTTCCCACTCCACTGTAGTTCAGTGTTGTGGGAACTTCTTTTCAATACTGACAATGCTAAATAGGAATTACAGCAGGGACATATACGCGCTGGGCGAGCTCGTTATCAATCATAAAAAGCCCGGATCCGTCTCCTTTGATAAGTTTAAGCTTGTTAAGAACGCGAGCAACGTTTTCCTCTTCTTCCGCCTGCTCTGTGATGAACCATTGAATGAAAATGCTCGTAGTATGGTCTTTGACGTCTTGAGCAATGTCCATAAGAGAATAGATAGATTGTGTGACAAATTGCTCATGTTTTAAGGTTAGTTCAAATACTTCTAAGGGGCTAGAAAATTCACTTTGAGGTTTTTGAATTTCGGCGAACGTTATTTTGCCGCCAATTTTGTTGAGATAATTGAAAAAGCCTAAGGCATGATCTCGTTCTTCCTGAACCTGAACTCGAAAGAAATTAGAAAATCCATCAAGGTTTATTGATGAAAAATAAGCTTGCATTGCAAGGTAGAAATAGGCTGAAAAGAGTTCTTTATTCACTTGATCATTAAGAGCTTTAATCATTTTTTCATGTTTCACTGATTACCACCTGCCTTTAGGTTAGAATTTACGATTATAGGTTTAAATATGCACTCTACATCCTTCTGAAGAATTCAGGTAAGGGATAGCATCCTCTGGAAAAAGAGTAATTAAAAATATTACTAAAAAATAGTTAAAATTATTACCATATTAAGCAGGATTAAATATTTAAATGTAGAATATAAATTTATAACCCTGAAATGCGAGCATTAAAAAATGAGGAGGATGGTTATGTATAAAAAGATAATGGTGCCAACAGATGCCTCAGAATATTCGCGTCGGTCGTTAGTAACTGCTTTGGAGCTTGCTAGGAAATTGGAGTCAGAAGTGGTTCTTCTATTTGTTACGTACACCCCACAAGCGTATTGGGGCTATAATCCAGCTTATTCTATTGAGGTTTCCCAAGCACAGATTGAAGATATAGGGGAACGTACGTTACAGGCTACCCTCGAAGGAATCGAAGTGGGTGATGTTCCCTTGAAGCAGATGAAAATACAGGGACATCCATCGTCTGTAATTTTAGAAGAAGTCATTAATCAGAATATCGACTTAGTTGTCATGGGAAGCCATGGATACGGACCGATTGCTGGAGCTGTGTTAGGCAGCGTGAGCCAGCGCGTTCTCCGAAAAGCAGGGTGTCCTGTTTTAATAGTAAAGTAAATATAAGTAACAAATATTAGAAAAGGCTGTTGGCGACTTAACCTCGTTTACAGCCTTTTCTGTTTGTAAGAGCTGTCATCTCAGGGCCCCAATCTCTTAACTAAGAGACCGTTCTCCTCCCCCATAAGGAGGAATGATACCAGGTGGGTATTTATCAAGCCTTATATAGATACCATTTACACGTACTCAGCTCATATTTAAGTTCGTATAGTTTTAAAATGCCGTTTACTTCGCTTTGACAACGAAAAATAAGCATACGATTTCCGGCGAGCTTCTCCTCGGAGCGGGTTACGACTTTGTCAACTTTGATTACGACGCTCGTGGTGTCATTAGAGGTCATCTTATATCGAATAGGATTAGGGGTTCCCGCTAGGGTAAACCAAGCAATCATTTCGATGGGTTGCATTAAAATTCTCATATATATCACCTAGCCTAAATTAAAGAATGCTTGACATCATTGGATAATCCTCGTCCTGAATGACACCGCCGGTTAGAGCCTTAAGTCCGCTGTTTAAAAAAGAAGAGCGAATAACGGCATGAGATCCGAAGCGCAAACGAAGCTGATCTATCGTTTGGTCAAGGAGTCGTTGTCTGTCAAAATTCTTGGTAAAAAGATCGAGTTGAACGAAATCGTTTTGACAAAGTTCGGAAACTCTAACTCCTAGGTGCCGGACTGCTTGACCATTCCACACTTCGTCAAATAGTTGACAGATAATTTCATGAATCTGATTAGTGCAGTCGATGGGGGAATGGATTTTTCTTTGGTGGGAATAAGAAAAGAATTCGTTAGTACGGAAAGAAACTGACACAAGCTGCGTACAAATCCTTGCCTGGCGTAAGCGTGTTGAGACAGTCTCCACAAGGGATAACAAGATCAAATGTGCGGTTTCGCGGTTTTCGACGTCGAAAGGAATTGTCGTGGAATTCCCCATACCTTTGACAATACTTCTAGTATTCCGAACTAAAGATTCATCTCGACCATTGGCGTAGTTCCAGATCAAAAGGCCGGGACTTTTCAAGTAAAGGTTTAACCAGTGGGGGTCTGACGTAGCAAGGGAGCCTATAGTAGTGATGTTTCTAGAACGAAGTTTCTTTGAGGTTGCTCTGCCCACAAAAAATAAGTCTTCTATAGGAAGGGGCCACATTTTAGAAGGGATTTCATGGGGGAATAGGGTATGTACTTTATCAGGCTTTTCCAATTCACAAGCCATTTTAGCAAGCAGTTTATTGGTTGAAATCCCAATATTGACCGTAAAGCCTAGCTCATTTTTGATTCGATTTTTAATCTGAAGGGCAACATCCGTGGGGGCTCCTAAAAGTTTTTCCATGTTTGTATAGTCTAGAAAGTATTCGTCAATGGAATACTGCTGAATAAGGGGAGAATATGACTCTAAGATCTCTTTCATGGCGGAACTACAACGTTGATATAACTGATAATTTGGTGAGGCAATAACCAGTTCTGGGCATTTGGTTTTGGCTGAATACAGAGTTTCGCCAGTCTTGATATTGTATTTTTTTGTCGGAATTGATTTTGCGAGAACAATGCCGTGTCGGGTCGTAGGGTCTCCACCGACAATAGAGGGAATCGTTCGGAGATCCAGGGGATCTCCATGCTGAAGTCGATGGATGGCTTCCCAAGAGAGGTAGGCAGAATTGACATCAATATGAAAAATGATTCGTTCGCTCATGAGGAGAAACCACCACCTCTGAAGTAAGTTTTATAGCTACTCATAGAAAATACTTTACCAGAACAAGTGTTCGAAGTAAAGGGTATGTATGTTTTTAAATTTTAAAAGAGGTAAATTTGTAAGCAACTTTTAGAAGTCTTTACAAATAAAGAAGGATTCAAATAATAGCGTGTAGAATTCTATCATATAGTGAAATAATCTGAAGATGGTTAGGAGCTGAGTTTATGTTCAAAAGGATATTGGTGGCTACAGATGCTTCGGAGTATTCGCGTCGTGCGCTACAAACTGCTGTCGGAATTGCAAGGACCTTTAATGCAGAGATTGAACTTCTCTTCGTTTCGTACATCAGGGAAGCATATTGGGGTTATAATGTTGCTTATACTGTTTTAATTCCCCCAGAACAGATTGAGGAAGCAGGAGAGCTTGCGTTAGAAGCTACACTTGAGGGAATCGACGTTAGTGATGTCACTTTGAAAAAGAAACAGGTGCAAGGATATCCAGCCAGCGTTATTTTAGAAGAAATTACTAATGAGACTATAGACTTAGTTGTGATGGGGAGCCGTGGGTACGGACCGATTGCCGGTTCAGTGTTAGGTAGTGTGAGTCAGCGAGTGGTCCAGCGGGCAGAGTGCCCTGTTCTTATTGTGAAATAAAGTAACGTTAGTAATGCGCTTAAAAAGCTGTCCTGAAAACTCCATTAAAATTCTAAGTGGTCACAACCATTAAAAAGCGTCCTCATTTCACGTATAAGTATGCTTCCCTTCTAGGTAGTAGGTTTTGTTATTTAACCTGTCTACCTTTAGGGGAACATATCAAAGTGGAGTGGGGACGCTTGCGTTTTGATGATATAGAAAGCAAATGTGGGGATGTGAAAAGGGGTGATATAAGCTAAAACGGAAGTCCTAGTCGTCGAACCAGGGCAAATCCTGCTCGTTTTGCGAGAGGGACAAACACTTTACGTAAAAGTGGAAGTCCAACACGTCGGGCGAGGGGAATTCCGATTTTACGTGCTAGAGGAGGACCAAACCGCTGAGCGATGGGGAGACCTACTTTACGGACTAAAGGAGATCCGAACTGTCTCATAAGAGAAGGGCCGTATTTTCCTATAAGAATTCCAGCTTGCTGTTGCCAGAGGTTCGAAGATTCTGGCGTAGCGGAAGAAGTTTTCGGTGAAGAATTAGGTGGCTTCTGAATAGAAGTGGGTTGAGTTAAAGGTTGAGCTATGGGCTCGGTTATTTGAGAATTTGGCTTAGGAATTTGCTGTTTCACAGAGGATGGTCCTAGTCCCTGCTGCGGAACAGGGTTAGTACCCTGTCGCTGAATTGGGGAGAACCTATGCTGCTGAGTCGGAGAATAACCCCTTTGCCCCATCAACGATTTCATGGGCAAGCCCCCTTTATATAGAATAGGAGAATGGCGGTTTCATAATGTACAATATGCTTGATATAACTTAATGTTACATATTAGGATAATTTTACAAAATATAGATATAATTAT
>JADQBO010000355.1 GCA_016278585.1 Desulfosporosinus sp. | reverse complement strand
TCCTTGTTTCAGAACAAGGAACCTGTCCCCCCGTTTCACTTCAGGGATGCTCGGCCATCAACGGTCGACAGACGCATACTGCCGCAAGTACATTAGAGGTCCCATCCCGCCGTCTATGGCTCCAGTCAAACTCGTATCCATAGCTGACGGACGGCTTATCTAGGACAGTGAAACACTGCACCTGTCCCCCTGTTTCACCTAGGACAGCGAAACACTGCACCTGTCCCCCTGTTTCACCCTTAAGTTAATATTCGTTTTGCCAGATTAACTAATCTGGGGTCTAACATTGTCCCTGCCCCACGCTGAATTAGGGCTAGAGCTTCGCCTGGGCTCATTGCTTGACGATAAGGGCGGTCTTCTGTTAAGGCCGCAAAAATATCGGCTATTGCCATAATACGAGCACCTTCATCAATGTCATTCTCTGATAGGGCGAAGGGATACCCTTTTCCATCAAGCCGTTCATGATGATGGGCTGCCCATTCTGCTATCCGAGTTGGAAAACCCGCCTCCGTCAATAAGCGGTGCGTGTAATACGTATGCGTTCGAATTATTTCAACTTCTGCAGAGTCAAGGGGGCCTGGTTTATCCAGAATTCTCCTCGGTATTGAAAGCTTACCTAAATCATGCAGCAAACCAGCTACATAGATTTCATGCCTTCGATCATCTTCCCAGCCAAGTCCCTGAGCCAAACGTTCCACGGTATCAGCCACTGACCGGGAGTGATTCGCCGTAAACTTGCTCTTCTGGTCAATTAGATCGGCAAAGGTTGCCGCTAAGTCGTCCACAAATCCACGTTTTAATTCACGAGTCGCCGGGAGTTGCCACTGTCCACACAAAAGCCCTAAAGCGATCTGCAGTAAATCTGGTTGTTCAATATCTAGCCAAAACGCCTCTTTTTGAGCAACTTGTTTAAATGCCTCAGCCACTTCTGGATAAAATAACGTTCCGGTTTCCTTCGTAACCCACTCCAAGATCTCGTCTCTCTCTCGACGGTTGGATAATCTCCGTTTCAGCCGAAGATCAATTTGATCGGCTAAGGACAAAATCCGAGCCATTAAAGGAACCTCTTCAGCAGGAGCCCTTAAGGCACTGTGCTGAGGATCGGGTGTTTCATGGTGATATTTAATCGCCGAGGCAAGAATTGCTCCCGCCGGGAAACGTTCAACCATTGTGGCTCCTATTAGGCAATGCTTTTCAAGGATGCGGGGATCCCCATTATACGAATTAAAACAACCGAGGGCACCAATGTCATGCACCATTCCAGCAACTGAAAGGTGCACTAGGCCTTCCTTACTGAGTCCTAAAGAACGTCCCAGACGCATGGCAATATAAGCAACACGTTCTCCGTGCCGTTCTCCCAGTGAAACCTGTAAACCCCTTTCGATTTCTTCATCCACTAAACCAAGATCCAAGGCACGAGAAAAGCTCCACATCTGCCGGATGTAGAAAGCATCTTCAAGCAATTCTATTTCCTCCATTTAAACTTACTTCTTGGACATCTTATAATATCATTGTAGGGTCTAACCCATTTATACTTTATAAACCTAATCGCTAACATCTCGATTGCAAGTTAAGGACGCAATTTAATCTCGCAGCCCCATTTGAGCCAATGAAGTTGCTGAATTAGCTACATCCTCAGATGCTGCTCCTATTTGGCCTGCTGTCAAAGATAAGGCGTCAATCTGCTCAGCGATTCCCTGGACTTGCTGGATACTTGCATTAATTGCGGACATGATTTCTCCAAACCGATTTACTACTTCCTCTGCCTCCGCTGCTGCACCCTGCATGGCCTCCGTCGTTTGAGCAATGGATTGATTCACAGCAACTGTATTTTGCTTGGTAACCATAATCAAGGAGCCGATCTCTTTAACTGACTGTTCCGAGTGGTTAGCAAGTTTCTTTACTTCCTCTGCAACTACTCCAAAACCTCTGCCACTATCACCAGCGCGGGCTGCTTCGATAGCAGCATTTAAAGCCAAGAGATTGGTTTGGGAAGCGATTTCCTTGATCACATCCGTAACCGAGGCAATCTGGGCGGAGCTTTTATCTAGTTCGGTCATTTTCCCTTGCATCTCTGATGTCATGCTTGCTAGCCGTAAAATCGTCTCTGAGATCATTTGAATCTTTCGGGCGCCCTCTTGAGCCAAAGCATCGACTTGTCGTGAGAATTCGGCTGCCTCAGAGGCATTATTCGATATTCGCCCAGTCGCTTCATTCATCTCTGCCGCTGAGGCCGCAGTTTCCTCCGAGGTTGCCGCTAATGCTTGACTGGCTTCGCTGACACTGCGTTGCAGGCTATCAATATCAGTTAAAGCCCTTTCCAATTCCGCCTTCTTATCTATATCGGTCATATATGATTGGATATAACTAGCCATAACAACTTGCTGATCAAAGCTCAAGAGTCTCTGAAAGGCTAAAGTGGCCCGAATAGCTCGGTCTGTTTTTTTGCGATAATGTTTAAATATCCGCGGTATAATCTCATCACATAAAATTTGATTAGCACTTAAATAGTAAAAAGGCGGTAAATCAATCCGTTTATGGACCTCTCCAATCGTAACCCGCCACTGCATAAACTCTTCATCGATTTTATCCGGAAAAAGAGACAACAAGTATTTTTTCATGGTAATTTTCAGGTTCTCCACCGTGGAAAATCGGTCAATGACTGCTTTAAGATCTGGGAAAGTTGTTACGTGGGTATAAAAATTTTGGATAATTTCTTCAGAATCCTGTTCAACAACTTGTCGAACCTCTTTTAAAAGGGTTAACTGTTCCTCATCTATCCTCAGTAATTGAATAGACTCACTTAAGCTAAACTGATGTAATTGAATCAATAACATTCACCCTTTCTCATTATGTAGATTGTTAAATGTAGATTACTAAAGCCCAATTTCCTTATCTTTATCTGAAACGTAGTCTTTACCTTCCAGTAAAATTCCTAAAGCGGTAAGCACCACGTTTACCGTGCAAAAGGAATCATGCTCATCTGTAGCACAATTATCACAGATACTTTGAACTTCCCCAAAGGCTTCTTGAAGTTCCATGTTTCTATACCGTTCCGGGATTAAAGGTACGCTTCGAAACATATCGAGAATGTCTTCTGGGATCTTATCAGAGAATTTTTCCCCCGTTTGAGCGGATAAGCTGAGAAACTCCTTGGCCATGAACAACTGACACAGCGCAGAACATTTACATCCCTGGGCACAAGATTTATCCATCTTTGAAAAGGCCTTATAAGCACTTAGCTTGCTAAATCCTTGAGTCGCCATATCTCTACCCCTCTCTTACGTTCAACTTGGTTGACTCCAAACTACTTATTACTTGATCCATCTACGAGACTCCCATTTTTACAAGTGGAATTGGTTGTTTGTCTAATTTTCCTTGAAAGGAGTTACTACTTACTTAGAGTCGTATTACTCATAAATTCTTCGATCGCTTTCTTAAACCGTTCAAGTCCCGTCTTTTCTATAACGTGATAAAGGCGAGTCCGTTCGCTTAGTTCTCCCTTATATTCTTCAGCCCCGGCGATATACGTTTCTAAAATGCATTTCACAACAGGGATAACTTGTTCTCGAGGAATTCCTTTACGTACTAGAGTTCCATGTTCCGGGCTCATGCCGGATTCTGTGCCGCCAAGCCAAAGGGAGTATTTTCCGCGCGGCTCCGCCATCAGTCCAAGATCATGACACTGCACTCCGGTACAATTACGGGGGCAGCCCGAAATTCCAATTTTAAAGTCCCAAGGGAGAATGGTTCCGTAAAACGCTTCATCAAGTACCCTAGCTAATTCCAGGGTGTCTCCACGGGAATTGGGAGAAAAGCCCTTGCCGGGACAGGCTGTAATATTTCGAACACTTTTATGTAAATTTGCGACACGAAGACCCACAGCTTGAAGCTGGTCTAAGGCGGCGGTAACTTTTTCTTTGGGAATAAGGAGCAGCGAAGTCATGCGACGTGTATTCTTGATGACCCCATCCTCTCCGACAATTTCAGCTAAAACCCGCACCTGCTTGCCAGTTAAGATTCCTCCAGGAGAATTCACGATAATAGCTACAATCCCATTAGCCTGTTCCGCGATAGCCCAATGGAGCCCGCTAGAGCATTCTACCGCTTCACCCGTCCATTGAAAACTATAGTCTCGTTGAAGTTCTGTCATAAAACCTCTCCTCTACACTCTTTAAACTAATTCTTAGTATAAAGACATTTCTCTATATCTCGACGAAATCCTGCACCCACTACTAAATATAGTTATTCTGTCGAAACAAAATTTCAAAAGCCCCCCGACCGCTGGCCAGGGATGGCCATGTGTCCCTGTAGCCATGACTCGAACAAGGATGTTCAAGGTTAGTAACACCGCCATGGATGGCAGGGTGTCGTGACGGCAAGAAGGTATGATAAGTTTTGCATTTGGCGCAGAGCAAAATTCATTGCTTCGCCTGAATAACAGTAGCGCATAAGGTTGTTTGTAAGTCTTTGATAATTCTCGATTCATTCTAGCTGAAATAGATATCATTTAGTAGGGGTTGCTTCCGGTGAAAACTCAGTGATCGAATTAGAAAAATGGTTTTATTTTCAGGGGAATGGGCAACTAGTTCCCGGAGCGAACTGGAGAAGTGATTGTGCGGTTTGAGGAATCCCAAGACTAAGACTAAAGAGAGCCAAACGGCTCTCTTTAGTCTTAGTCTTGCTTAACTTGTTTTTAGGAACGTTCTACTCTAGCCTGCACGTCGACGGACAATAGGATGAGAGGATAGCGTGCGGGGAAATGGCTCGAGCTTTGTTTCTAATCGTTCCACTGATCCATCCGACAACACCTCGTAAATTTTAACCACTCCATCTCCCTTTGTCCATTCGTGGCAACATTCTCTACAGTAATAACGTTCACGGCCAATTCGACCGACCTCACGCGCTTCACATAATGGGCAATTCATGATTCAGTCAACTCCAATCAAGGGTATATTTAAGAATATCCTTAGTATACCTCAAAATTAGATCGTGGTGTTTGAGAAAATTGTGAACCTTTTGTGTTAATTTAGTTTTTTAATAGTCTTAGTTTTGCGTATGTTAAGATATAATTTTTTCTAATCTTAGTAGGAAAAGGAAATAGGCTCTTATATTAAGTAAAAATATGAAATTTATTTTGGTATTAAGTAGAAATAAGCAGGATTTTGGTTTCTTTAGAAGAAAATGCATATTACTATGTTTAAAGTCTCTGAACTTCTGTTTAAGCGGGGTTTAAGACTTTAAACCTCTTTTTGATACATGATTAAAAATCAAATTATTTATATTTGAGAGGTGGCTTTTAAGTGTTTTCATTTAAAAGGGATTCTGAGACAAAAAATACTCAGGCTTCCATAGACATGGACGAACTCCATAAATTGACAGAATGTCTAAAACGATGCGATCTAAGCAAACCACTTGAGCTGGATCTTTCTCCCTCCAGCTTACTTAATGATGTCGTAAAGGTTATTAATGGGATCATCGAGTCCCGACAGAACGCCGTTATCAGTTCTACCCTCGACATTAATGGGGTCGTTGGGCAAATGACGGGTATGACCTCCATCCGAGAAATGCTTCAACGCATTCACGAACAGACACCACAAATAGCCAATATGTCCGCACAGGCCGAAGAAATGGGGGCAGCTGCAAGCGAAACCGCCTCCTCAGCATCAAATGCAGCATCGTTTGTTGAACAGTCATTGAGTATGGCGACCTCTGGGGTGGAAAAAATCAAACAAGCTGTCGGCTTTGTTGAAAGTTCCTTTGCCCAATTTCAGCAAGTAAGTAAACAAGTGCAGGATGTTTTAGATTCGATGAGTGAAATTGAACAGATTGTTAGTGTCATTGCTGGAGTTGCCGATCAAACGAACCTTTTGGCTTTAAACGCAGCCATCGAAGCCGCTCGGGCTGGAGAGCATGGACGAGGATTTTCTGTAGTTGCTGATGAGGTACGCAAGTTAGCCGAACACACTAAGACTTCTGTCACAGATATCCGGCAAAAGATCGAGGATCTTAGCAAAAATTCCGATCGCACCGCGGGTCACATTCTCTCCCTCTCCGACATGATGAACGAGGGTAAATCGGTCATGCAGGGGGCTGGTCAAGAAGTCGAGCAGATCCTCCAACATGTCGTAACAATCTCTGAGGACATCCAGCAAATTGCGGCCGGAAGTGAAGAGCAGAGTGTGGTTGTCGAAGAGTTTGCTCATCATATTAGTCTCTTGAGCGAGTCAGCTATTAAGACGGAACGTGTTGCACATCATACCGGTGAAGGAATATATGCGATCAGCCAAAAACTCGGAAAAGTAAGAACTCAACAAATCGCAAACCTCCCAGTCGTTAATACTCATAACGCCCTAGAACTTTCCAAGACAGACCACCTCCTCTGGACTTGGCGGATCTATAATATGCTCTTAGGGTATGAACATGTGGATCCAAAAGCCGTTGGTGATCATCATGGTTGCCGTTTAGGAAAATGGGCAAACGGTCCCCAATCTGACGTACTGGGGAAAAATCCAACCTTCTTAAAACTAGCCTCACCTCATGCCCGTGTGCATGAGCTTGCGCATCAAGCTGCCCTCGCTTACAGTCAAGGCAAAATGAATGAGGCCAGCGACTTATTAGCCCAGATGTCCCAAGCTTCCCAAGAGGTTGTTGGAATCCTTGAGGAATTACAACAGCTCGTTTAGAATTTGGCTTTACCCTTTTTTAGTCTAGGATAAACCTCTTGGGTAGATACTTTGCCATCAAGTAATGGTGTAGGGCACGTGTCAATGGGATAATGCCGAGCATATCCTCGGCTAGTGGCCTCCGGTATCCCCCGCATCACCCTTCGCGTTTCAACCTACGTTTTTATTTTACAATAATTCCCCAGGCTAAAATGTTTTTGCGAACACTTTCTTAAAACTATCGTGTAAATTCTGAAGAAAACCCTTAAAATCACATTTGTGATATTAAGGGTTTTCTTATTTTGCCTCTTTTTAAATTGTTCTTGACATAAGGTCCATTTTAAACTGTTCTTGACATAGGGTTCACTTCAAATCGTGAAATGAGGACGCTTTTTGATGGTTGTGACCATTTAGAATTTTAGAGACTGAGTTTTCTAATCTATTCACAAGTAACCTAGCAGGTTACGCCCTTTTATATTGGGCTTTTCCGATTTCATAAAGATTATTTCCTTCGTGATCTATGATGACCATGACTGGAAAATCCTTTACAACTAAACGGCGTACTGCTTCTGGCCCCAGTTCAGGATAAGCAATGATCTCTGCTGATACAATACGCTTAGCAATAAGGGCACCTGCTCCACCGATTGCTCCAAAGTAAACGGCTCCATATTTCTTCATTGCTTCAATGACATCTGAAGAACGGAGTCCTTTGCCGATCATGCCTGTTAGCCCTTTTGCAATTAGTTTAGGCGAATAAGCATCCATCCGTCCGCTCGTGGTTGGCCCAGCTGAACCGATAACTTGCCCTTCTTTGGCTGGTGTCGGCCCTACAAAATAGATGATTTGATCGTTCATGACAAAGGGAAGGTCTTCACCCCGCTCTAGAGCTTCCACCATTTTTTTATGAGCAGCATCTCGTCCGGTATAAATCACACCGTTGATTAAGACATTGTCCCCGACTTTCAGACCTTTAAGCTTTTCTTGAGTAAGGGGAGTTTCGATGCGAATGACTTCACTCATTGTCTTTCCCTCCCTTGCAACGTGATTTCCTTATGACGAGTTGCATGACAACCAATGTTTACTGCAACCGGCATTCCGGCAATATGCGTAGGATATACTTCTAAGTTAACAGCCAGCGCGGTTGTAACACCCCCAAACCCTTGGGGTCCGATCCCCAATCGGTTGACGCGATCTAATAACTCTATCTCAATTTTTGCCAGACGCTCCTCAGGATTATGGTTTCCCACTTCCCGTAACAAGCCCTTTTTAGCCAAAAACGTAGCCTTTTCCATCGTTCCACCCACGCCGACGCCCACAATAATGGGGGGACAGGGGTTTCCTCCCGCTCGGTCGACTGTGTCCACGACAAATTGCATGGCACCCTCTAGCCCCTCCGAAGGCTTGCACATTTTTAAGCCGCCCATATTTTCACTGCCGAATCCTTTAGGAGCTACAACCAAGTGTATGGTATCCCCAGGGACAATATCATAATGAATCACCGCAGGCGTGTTATCTCCAGTGTTGACCCGCTCAAAGGGATCTTTGACAACGGATTTACGCAAATAGCCTTTGTCATATCCTCGACGTACCCCTTCATTGATTGCCTCGGTGAGACTCCCACCAACCACGTGCACATCTTGTCCAATATCTACAAAGAGTACCGCCATCCCAGTGTCCTGACACATTGGAACTCGTTCTTCATGGGCTATCTCAGCATTTTCAATGAGACGTTCTAATACCTCTTGACCTAATGGAGACGTCTCGTCCTTTAAAGCTCGATGAAATCCGGTCATGATATCCGGGCTTAAATCGTAGTTGGCTTCAATACAAAGCTTTTTAACGGCTGAAATAATTTCTTCCGCACGTATTTCTTTCATCTTCCCTATCCCCTCCTCTATATTATTTAGGGTAATACTGAATTTTTATAAAGATAGTAGGACTGTTCTGAATATTCCATATACCCATCTCTATTTTACACCTAAGACAAGCAAAATCAAGAGGCCCTAACGAGGACGATCTCCAATGTGTGGATTTATCGTTCGTTAAGGCCTATTACATTAGTCGTTAACCATCTTAGTTTTTGCATAATATATAGGTGAATATGAGCTTGAACCGGCACTGTTTACGGCCTTAATTTTATAATAATAAGTGGTATCTGCCCATAGTCCGGTATTCATGTAACTTGAGGATGTTACCGTAGCAATATGGGTATATGTTCCTGAAGACGATGTGGACGCATAAACATAATAGGATGTTGCGTCACTTACAGAATCCCAAGTGAGATTTATTTGACTGGAACTGATTGTTGTTGCTTTGATATCTGTTGGTTCGGAAGGTGTATCAGACCCTTCGGAAATTTCGTTAATACTTATCATAATACTTTCAGGTACAACCACAGTTCCTCCAAACACAATTTCTTTATCAATACCGCTTTTCTGACTTCTGAAGAAGTTTAAGGTTGATTGGTCGATAGGATTACTTACCAAGATAACTGGTGAGTTTGTTAATGAGGCAAGGGCTGAACCAGCTAAAGCATCCGCGTAATATTCACCCGTTGAAACGTAGCAAATGCTGAAATCTAGCTCGTTAGAAAATTCTTTAACAATACTAATGTTTGTGTCATATCTAGTTATACCACTAATCCGTTTGGGAGATGGAAGTTGCTGAAGAACATTATCACTTATTACGCCTGTCCCACCAACAACATAGGTACTTTGTACAGTTTTTAATAAGTATTCTTTTATACTTTTCGGCAAATTATCCTTAGATGTAAGAAGAATTGGAATTCCCTTCATTGCAGCAATAGGGGCAATTGATAATGCATCTGGAAACGTTTCGCTACTAGCAACAACTGCTTTGTCGAATTGCCCCAACAGTTGGGCTATTTTAATAGATGTATCGTAACGATCATTTCCCGCAATCCTTGATATTTCAATTCCCATACTTCTTATGCTTTGTTCAACTCCCGATGAAATGACACCTACTCCCCCTATGATAATGGCTCTTTTCACCTTTAACCGTGAAAGCTGAGTCTTGGTTTGTTCGTTCATGATATCCTTTGAGGTTAGCAATATTGGGGCGTTATATTTTTGGGCAAGTGGGGCACTGCATAATGCGTCAGTGTAGTTCTCTCCATTTACAACGACAGCATAGTAAGAAGTATTCCATCCTGCCTTGGCAACTTCAGCAGCAGTTTCATACATATCGTCTCCTGCTAATCGTTGGGACTTGATTTGTGATGAAGGCTCCGAGGGAGCAGGGTTGTCTGACTCTAGAGTAGTTGCCCGAGTTTCAGCGAAATAGGAACTTGTGCCAGAGCTGTTAACTGCCTTAACTTTATAATAATAGGTAGTGTCTTCTTCTAAGTCTGAATCTGTATACCTTGAGGACGTTGTTATATCAATTCTTGAGTAAGTGCCTGAAGACGAGGTTGACCTATAGACATAATACGAGGTTGCATCACTGACTGAATCCCAGTTCAAGTATATTTCACTAGAGCTTTCCACGGTGGCTCTAAGGTCTGTCGGGGCCGACAGTGTATCAGACTCATCGGAGTCATCGGAGTCATCTGAGTCATTGGTTGTAACCTCTTCCTTTGAAGAGTATGCGCTTGTGCCAGAGCTGTTAACTGCCTTAACTTTATAATAATAGGTAGTGTCTTCTTCTAAGTCTGAATCTGTATACCTTGAGGACGTTGTTATATCAATTCTTGAGTAAGTGCCTGAAGACGAGGTTGACCTATAGACATAATACGAGGTTGCATCACTGACTGAATCCCAGTTCAAGTATATTTCACTAGAGCTTTCCACGGTGGCTCTAAGGTCTGTCGGGGCCGCCGGGGCACTTGACGCTAATGTGTTTTTCGGAAATACTAATACTAAGCATAGCAAACAAAGTACTATAGTCATTAACTTAAAATTGAACCTGTCCATTTATTTACCTCCATTTTACATTTTTTATAGTTTCCTTCAAGTATATGGCCGCTTAAAAATATGGTCCCCCAGCGTCGTAGAGAGAGTATCCTTTAATAGATGTGGTCGATCAAAAATCGTTACACTCTAAACTTACAAAATAATTATTGAACGACAAAATACTTTCAAAACACATCTACTAGTTGTTTATTCTTTTTTTTACTTTCATAATCCTCCCTTGTGAAGAAACATTTTCCTCTTGGATCAATGACATTGCTAAACTAAACTCTTTCCCTAAGATTCAGAGAAAGGGTTTAATTTAGCAATAAAGATACACATTCAGATCTGCTAACGCTCAAAGAGATAACGAAGAGTTAATG
This sequence comes from Desulfosporosinus sp., assembly GCA_016278585.1. Taxonomy (GTDB): domain Bacteria; phylum Bacillota; class Desulfitobacteriia; order Desulfitobacteriales; family Desulfitobacteriaceae; genus Desulfosporosinus. The sequence goes on along the minus strand of JADQBO010000355.1, from coordinate 3,571 downwards.
CCTTCCATAAAGCCCTCTAAAAGATACAAAAAAACGGTAACTCCTAATAAATCTGCGCTCCCACCAGGGGCTATTTTGCGTCTGCTAAAATCTTCCCCCATTGCTTCGATCGCTTTGATTCCTGGGGGGGTTTTCATACCCCCAATAGAAATAATGTGCCTTGCCCTTTCCTGAACCTCTCTTAACGTTTCAATAGGGTGCCTATGTAAAATATTCGTATCCTCGCTAAACTGCATAATAGCTAACAGTGTTTGAACTAATCTAGAATTTTGGTCTAACTCGTTATTTTCCTTATAAACTAACAGGGCAAGTTCAAAGACCGCAGGTAGTCCTCTTTCAACCTCTCCTCGAACACCTTCCACTTTATGGATTAAATAGAGCCTTTCACCGTGGGTCAACATCGATGGACAAGTGTTTTCCAACTCCCTAACTCTTGAACTTAACTCCCTTTCCACTAAGCCTTCGGTCATATCTTGAATGATACTCTGCAGTGATGAAAAGGGTGCACCCGAGTGTAAAGCTTTACCGGCAGCGGCACAGCAAATCCCCTGTAAAAAAAGTGTTCCTTTGTGGGTATTGATGCCGGCAGTTTTATGAAACATTTGCCGTTCACCCAGTTTCCCGATCTGCCTAATGTGCCTGAAGATCTCTTTGGGGATATTGGCAGAAAGCCCCGCCTCCGCGCAATGAATGAGAGGGTTGATAAGTGCGGCAGCACTATCCAGAAATGTAAAGTAATCCATGTCACTATGTGCGCCACTGGATACTTTAGAAACCAGACCAGGCGATGGATTACAGGAAACCTCATAGAGGATTGCTTGAACTGCCAGACTCGCTATGCTAATGGCTTGATCACTTATGCCGCTACCTCGTACTATAGTCATTGTCATCTAGATTCACCTTTTCCCCAGTGGGGTTTAACCAATCCCCTTCAGATTTTTATATTTAATGAACTTTTCTGTAATAAACTTAATGACCTCAGTCTCACTATGTCGTCTCGATCTTACACAATGATGAGCATCATCATTACATAGATAACATTTACGTCTGGGATACCCAAGTTCCTGCCGACTTAGGCTTTTACCCAATCTATCGTACACATCAATATCTAAACATCGTCCGAGAGCATGCTTTTCTTCAAGTTCAATGGCTGCGCCCTTTAACGCTAAAACGTCTTCCTCTACGGCAGCCAAAAAAATAGGGCCCTCTGCCCCTTGTTGCAATGACTTAAAACATATCTTATCTCCTAATACCCTACAAATCACTGCGCTCATATCCTGGATCATGTTCAAGGTCACATCATTGGTTTTCTTAAGGCCAGGATAGTTTACTCGCATTACTAATAGAGGAGTTTTATAGTGGTTTTGAAGTTGGGCACTTAGCTCAACCCTTTTTTCCCTCGCTTCCAGAAGATCAGCGACTGTGTATTCCTTCATAGTTTAGTGTGGAGAGTGAGCCCGTTTGATTTTCTCCACAATCTCCCTTCCAAAACTTGTATTTAAAAACTCCAAGGTACTTTCAGGCAGCAAATTCGATAACTCATGACTTTCTCCCGTCTTAAGTATCTTTCTAACCCTTGAAGCGCTGATCGCCACGCCTCCGAATTGTTTTCTTTTGATTTCATGCAGTTCAACCCCATAGGTAGGCAGCACATTCTTTAGGGTCTCATTATAAGCCTTCGTAACCGAACAATAAGGTTCTTCCCCAACGTATCGCTTTTTTATATTGAGTTTTTTGCAAAAATAGTTCCCAAAAATTGAGGCGTCTAACTCTGCATAAGCTCTGAGCCTTTCCCCCTCTTTTCTTAAGAAATAAGAAGGGAATGTAGCAGCAGAGATAATATACTCACTACTTGGTATAACCTTAACATTTTCTAAATGTTCTACGCCCCGGCAAACTAATTCTAATCTTGTTGTAAAGGGGAAAAGGGATTCATCCTCTTCAACAATAAATACAAGGACCTCTCTATTATTCTTAGCAGCCTCTTCAATTAAGAATCGGTGTCCCAAGGTAAATGGGTTACAATTCATAACCAAGGCTGCTTTTTCCCCGTCTCCCAGGTTATGGTCCCTTTGTATTCCCTCAATTGTTTTATGGATATCATAAAGGCCATGTTCCAAGAGAGCAACCTCTAAATTGCTATGAATAAGTTTAAAATTAAGAGCCGAAAAGATAGGAGCCTTGGCAGGCTTGGTGAAGATAAAACTGTGGTATTGACCCTGACTAAAGAGTTTATCAATCAAGGCAGAGATTAGGGTCGAGCTTAACCCCTCTCCCTTAAGCTCCTCGACAATCCCAAAGCATTTCAGAACATTTTTAGCCTTTGAACAGGTTGCCACGATGGAAGACCCCTTCGCCGCTGGATTCCAAGCCCCATCTCTGATGATTAAGGTATAGTCCACATCCTGATCTAAAACTAAGTCAAAGTCCTTGAGAAAAGTTTGGACCTCTTCCCGTTCAACCCTATTCTTAAGATTTACCCTTTCAATGTGAACATTGTACAGCATTAATCATCTCTCCTTTATAAAGTACGGGGGGCGGTTCTTCGTTCTGTTTTCATCTAGCAGAGTCTATTGCGCTTTCTTCACAACATCTATCACACTGCCGTCGCGGTATTCTACCACAGCCACAATCTCATCTGAGGTGGGAATAGCCTTCGGTATTCCGGCTATTTTTTCAGACAATAATTTTAATTCGTTGATGGTCATTAGGGGAAGCTGGGCCCCTCTTAATTTTTCAAACAAATCCAGTCTTCTAGGATTGACTGCGATTCCTCGTTCCGTGACGACAACATCTATACTTTCACCGGGAGTCGTGATTGTCATCACCTGGTCCTTAATGATAGGGAGTCTGGCCTTTATCAGATTGGTTACCACTATGGCAAGCTTCGATCCTGCGGCTGTATCGCTATGTCCGCCTGAACCACCCATGATTACTCCATTAGACCCTGTTGTAACATTAACATTAAATTCCGTGTCAATTTCAGTTGCTCCCAAGATCATAATATCTAGGTTGTTCACCACCGCTCCCTTTGTATGAGGATTACCATACATGGAAGCAGACATGAATTGGTGGGTTGGATTCTCTCTATAAGACTCTATCGCTTTTAAATCAAAGCATTGGACATCAAAGAGGGTTCTAAAAAGTCCTTCCTCCAGCATTTCCACGAGATATCCTGTAATTCCTCCGGAGGCAAAACTTCCAACCACTTTTTCACGTTGCATAATCTTTTTTAACTCTGCGGCAACGGCCAAGGATGTTCCACCTGCCCCGGTTTGAAAAGACATCCCCTCTTGAACTAAACCAGAGGCCTTAATTACTTCAGCGGCTCTTTTAGCTATAATAAGCGCCACAGGGTCTTTGGTGATTTTTGTCGTGCCTGAAACAATCCCCTTAGGATCTCCTATGGAATCAATCTGGACTACGTAATCGACGAAAACTTGACTGATTTCGATGGGATAGGCTGGGTAAGGGACTAAATGATCGGTTATAGCAATGGTTTTATCGGCATACTCTGCGTCAGCAACCGCATAACCTAATGAGCCACAAGCCGAACTACCATGAACACCAT
>JADQBO010000022.1 GCA_016278585.1 Desulfosporosinus sp. | reverse complement strand
GATGCACTCTCGATTTCAGCCTACGCAGGCGTAACGGAGACCCCGATTCTTCTAACGAGAACGAAGACGATGCCTAGTGCAACTCAGCAAGCTCTCCAAAGCTTGCAGCAACAAGGGGATCTGCACACGATTGTCGTCGGTGGAGAAGCCGTCGTTTCCTCTAAAACCCTGGGTAGCTTAACAAGTGTCCAACGAATTTTCGGGAATGACCGTTATGAGACTGCGGCTGAAATCTATGAGTTTGCCCGGGATGCCTTACCTTCTCAAACCTCGTACCTGGTAACGGGTGAGAATTTTCCAGACGCCCTCGCGGCAGGAGGTCTAGCAGCCAAACAACGCGCCGGTATAATTATGACCCAAAGAGCCGTCTTACCGGGCCCTACCTACTCCGTCTTATCCAGACCGTCAGAAAGTCCTCTCCAGGTTGTGATCATCGGAGGTTTAGCTGTGGTCACAGACAAAGTTAAGTCTATGCTAGAGGGTGCCGAGCAACCCCCCTACCTTTTGGCAGGTCTGACCATTGTCCTTGACCCAGGGCATGGTGGTCCTGATCCAGGTGCCATCGGAGCGTCAGGGACGTATGAGAAGAATAACACATTGTCCGTTGGACTTAATCTCGCAGGCTTATTGCGGTCCGCGGGGGCAAAAATCATTTTGACACGTAGCACGGATGTCTCTCCGGCTGAGGACCCCTATTCAGAACGTGCAGATCTTCAAGCAAGAGCTAAAATCGCCAACGATCTAAAAGCGGATCTCTTTATCAGCCTGCATAATGATTCCTTTAGCAATCCTGCTGCCTCTGGAACGACAACTTATTACAGTTCATTTAACCCAGTGGGTACTCAGTCCAAGATCTTAGCGGAGAGCATTCAGAAAGAGCTAGTCAAAGCAATTGGTTTATCAAATCGTGGAGTGAAGAATTCCCCTTTCTATGTGGTCAAGAACACAGAAATGCCTGCAGTCCTTGTTGAACTTGGGTTCCTATCCAACCCGACGGAAGAACAACTTTTAGGCTCCTCAGAGTTTCAAAAAAAGGCCGCCCAGGGAATATACTATGGAATTCTAAAGATTTAAAAGGTAAAACTGAGTATAGAATTTCATCACAAATAATATAAACTTAATTGAGGTATACAAATACTGAAACAATATTTAAAGTAACTCCATAAAATTTCAACGTCTAGACTTCGATTTTGTGGCATATTTCAAATATTTTATTTGAAATAAGTATATTTTTGGACTAATGGTGGAAAACTAGTAGGTTTTAGTGTAAACTAAGACAAGTGACATTGGAACCTTGTCCGAGGGGATAAAGCCAATGCAAGTCCCTATAAAAAAAATCGGACAGCAAGCAGGAATATTGGCTATGACGAAGAATATATATAGCTAATATAGACCTTTTTGTGGTTTCTTCATTTCCCATGCGTTCTAAAAGGTGCGCCACAGGAGGGATGATTGATCATCCTTAGGGGGGACGCTCCCGCATATTCTGTGGAATGCTTTTAGATATTGCGCAATGTCTAAAGATTGTGCTATACATTTTAAGGGGGTGAGGGGCGACTAAAAGACGTCCTGGTAAAAAAGATCAATTCACAGAAAAGAGAAAGATCCAAAGACGAGAGGAGAAATTCACTACATGAAGAAAACTAAAAAAGCCTTAGCTACGTTAGCTATCGCAGGTATGACATTAAGCATGATTCCTTTTAATGTTTTCGCTGCTTCAACAGCCCCAACTCGCATCTCAGGTACTACTGCTGAACAAACTGCAGTAGCTATCGCTGATCAAACTGGTTGGACTGGCACAGCAATTCTCGCATCCTCAGCCTCCTACGGTATGGTTGATGCTTTAACGGCTGGCCCGCTCGCTTCCTACTTAAAAGCTCCTATCCTATTAACTGGAGCTGGAAACACTCTTAATGCTGACACCAAAGCTGAACTCACCAAACTTGAAGTTAAAACTGTCTATGTAACCAGTGGAACTGCAGTTATTAAACAAGGTGTTCTCGATGAATTAACAGGCATGGGCATTACAGTTGTTCCTCTAGGTGGAATTGACCGTTCTGCAACATCCGTAAATATCGCTAAGAAAATGACAGGCGTTACTAAAGTTGCAATTGCTAATGGCTTACAAGATGCACTCTCTATCGCATCAGTTGCTTCTGCTGCTAACCAACCAATCCTCTTAACAGACAAAGGTGCACTTCCTGCTAGTGTAGCAGATTATTTAGCTGCTAACGCTGGTATCACAGCCAGTGATGTTATCGGTGGAACAGGCATCATCAGTGATGCTGTTAAAAATGCACTTCCAGGCGCAACTCGCTATGCTGGAATGACCGCTTATGACACCAACAACCAAGTTATCCAAGGCAAGGCTGCTGATCTTGAATTTAACAATGTCTATGTTGCTAATGGCGTAACAGGTATTGATGCTCTCGCAGGTGCACCACTTGCAGCTCAAACTAAATCCGCTATTGTTCTCACAGACGGCAAAACTGTTCCTGCTGCAGCTACTTTCGTAAGTAGTAAACTCGCTGATGGCGCTGTTGTTACAGCTCTCGGTGGTTCAGCAGTTGTATCAGACGCTATTCGTACAGGGGTTGCTACTGGCGAAGTTACACCACCAAGTGGCGTGTTGTCAGTTACTTCCGTCAGTGCTGCTAGTGCTGAAAGTTTCAAAGTAGTTTTCAACCAAGCGCCTGCAGATACTTCAAAGGTTGCTTTTACGGTTAAGAACGGAACAATGCCTGTAACAGTATCAGCTACTTGGAATGCTGCTAAAACTGAAGCCACTTTAACAAGTTCATCAAAGTATGTATCAGGAACTTACTCGGTTGCTGTGAAGAATGATGCAACTGAACTTGGAACATCCAATGTCACTGTAACTGAGCAAAAAGTTGCTAAAATCGAGATTACTTCTTCAAAATTAGGTGTTACTAGTGTAACTACAGGTGGTGTTACAACCCAAACTGGTTATGCGACTTATAAAATTCTAGACCAATATGGTGTTGATATTACAAACGTAGCTTTGGCTAATAACGTACAATTTCAAACTGGTGTAGGAACTATTGATGCTACTAAAGGATTGCTTAAAGTAAATCCATCGGCAGGCTTGAATTTGTTAACCTTTGGTGGAGGAATCGTAGTTACAGCGAATGATACAAGCTCGGGAGTATCAACAACTGCTACGTTAGCTGCAACTTCACAAATTGGTACCTTAAGTGATATAAAACTAACAACTTTAACCAATCCTGATGGTAAAGTATTAACTGCAGGGAATAGCACGGATGTATTCTATGCTGGATATGAAGCTACGGATCTTAGTGGAAACCCTACGACCAATTACACAATGATAAAAGAAGGTTTGATATTAACTGGCAACTTCTTGACGTCATCTAGTCCTAATGTCACTGCTGAACTTATACAGGATCCTGCAGATTCAAGCAAGGCATTAATCAAAGTAGTAGCTACGTCGGCGTCAACTCAAATTGATATGCCAGTAGTAATCACAGCGATGACTTGGACTGGTAAAACTTCACAAATTAATACTACTTTAAAGAAACAAGCAGAAGTTGATTCATTTACGTTATACTCCCCATCTGAATCAATAGCTTCTACTGAAGAAAAAGTAATTCCATTTTCCGCCGTAGATCAAAATGGAGCTCCAGTCACGAAGTTATCTGACTTGCAACCTAATGTTACTCTTACCGGCGCATATTGGGTATTAAATAATGATGGAACTGCTTCAATCAAAAATATTGCAGTTACTAATAATGGAACAACCTCAGTACCAGCTGTTATATCGGCTGTTACAAAAACCGGTAAATATAGCAGTATAACGGTCAACATTCAGAAACCTGTTAAAGCAGATACACTAGTATTGGACAATACAGTCTTGATGAGCAATCTTCAAGAAACCAGTGGTGGTATTTTTGCAACTCAAAAAGCAGACTTTGGATGGGATAAAGGCGGATTTACTGTTAAAGATCAATATGGTAGAGTAATTGATATGACTACAGCTGCAGCAAGCAATTACCGGATTAAGGTAACTCCAGTTACTCCTTCAATTATTGATGCAACGGCTAATGGTATAGGTGGAGAACTTTCTACTGGCGCCACTCAAGTTACCATCACAGCTAAGGCAACAGGTACAGCAACAGTTAAGTTTGAACTATACGATATAACTGCACCGACGGTTATCATAGACACAAAATCACAAACCTTTACAACTGTAAAAGATAGTGATATTAAAGATTATACAATCACTCAATTAGAAAATCCTATTTATATTATTAATGGTGTTAGTAGCCTTTCTGGCACAGCCGTAACCGACCAAGAAGCTGATTTTAAAGCTAATCCAAAAGTTTATGGTACAACTGCATCAGGAGCTAAAGTTGTATTAAGAGGAACTCCAATAATTGGAGCGAACAGTACTAGTACTGACTTTACGATTTTCAGCGGAGTTTCTGGTGGTGCGTTTGACTCTATCAAAGTGGTTGCTAATGCATTATCAGATCCTGCAAAAACTGAATCAAGCGCGTACATCATCGTTACAGTCTTAGGCGCTGACGGATTTGTGCATACAGTAAAAACACCTATCAAATCCTCAACTGCAAAACCAGCAGCTGCTTCCGTTGATGTTAAGGTAGCTACTGAAGTAGTCGGTATTGAAAGAGATGGAGATACTGTTACACTAACAACCTCAGGAGCAATTACGTATAATTCCTTGTTGGGATCCACACTCGCAAAATTCGATTCAACTGGAACAGCAGGAACAAAAAATGTATACTTTGCACCAAAAGATCAGTATGGAACAACAGCTGCGAACATGGCTCAGTATGTAGTAATTGCATCAGGTACTAGTAGAGCTAATGGCTCAACAATCGCAGTCGCTTCAAACGGAGCCCTAACTGGTACGATGGAGAAGGGTGACTATATCACAGTTTCTGCTAGTACTACTACTGGGCTTGTAAAAACAATTAAAATTAAATTCGAGTAAGCAGTGATGTTTCTCAAAGAACCATTAGGGTCTAAGTACTAAGAGTCAGAGTTTCGGATTTCCTTCTTTAGAAGTAACCGTTTCTCGCCAAGTGCCTAACGGCCACCTTCTCAGAGGCAAACTATAAATCATGGAAACTGTCCTAAAAATCAATCAAAAGAGTCTTTCGCCTCAGCGAAAGGCTCTTTTGGCTTCTAGAGGTGTTTAGATGGAGTGTCCTAAAATGTAGTGTATTAATAATTGGGTGCATATGCATAGGAAATTAACCACCGGTAAGAGATAAGTCGTTCCGGCGTTCAACGTTAGAAAATTCATTAATGAGTAAGCAAAATTGCTTATTCGATATGTTCCTTACATCGTCGGGATCTTTTGGCGACATAAACATGGACTCCGGCACCGTTGAGCCTCCTATCTTGAAATGAGGGACAGACTTTGGACTATTAAAATAGAAATGTCAGGAAGGAGGATAAACAATAGCAAATGTAGAACAAAAATAGTAGATAAAGAAACAATAGGAGGAATTGCCAATGGTAGGGAGATTTATTCCAAACATAAACTTAGGCCAACGTAAATGGCATGGGAGACTACTCTCAATATTTATTTCGATAATGGTTTTTCAAATAGTCATTGTTAGCAATGCATCTGCCTCTCCTGTAATACATCGAATTGCAGGTTATACACAATATGATACTTCTGCAGCTATTGCAAAAGAAGGATGGTCACAGTCTAAGTATGCTGTTTTGGCTTATGGCGGGAATTTCCCCGATGCATTGGCTGCTGCTCCACTAGCCCGAAAGTATAACGCTCCAATATTACTGACAGAAACGCAGAGCTTGACATTGATTACAAAACAGACTTTACAAGATCTTGAAGTACAGAATGTGTTCATTGTGGGGGGAAATGCGGTCGTTTCATCGACAGTTGAAAACCAACTTCGGGATATTGGTATTGAGGTAACTCGATTGGCCGGTAACGATAGGTACGATACCGCAATCGAAATAGCAAAACAACTAGGTTTTGTACAAGAAGTTTTTGTAGTAGCGGGAGATGATTATGGAGATGCCTTATCAGTTTCTTCTGTAACCGCCCTTGGTAATTCTCCAATTATCCTAGTCCCAAAAGACGACTTAACAAAGAGTATCAAACATTACTTAGGTACAAATACGCTAATTCAAACTTACATAATAGGAGACACGGATAAAATAAATGAGTCAATAGCAAAACAGTTTCCTAATGTTGAACGAATAACAGGGAATAATAAGTACGCTAGAAATATAGCAGTGCTAGAAAGATTTGATAAAAATTTCGATTTTAGTAATATTTTTATTGCCACTGGTACTGGTTTTGCAGATGCGCTTACCGGTTGTGCTTATGCTTCAAGTAAAGCAGCACCGATATTGTTAGTGGGGAATAGCTTTAATAATGATACAGCTAGCTATATAAACGCTAAGAATAACGTCATTAAGCAACTGAACATTTTGGGTGGAGATATTGTAATGCCCCTAATGCTAATTGATAAATATACAAGCTCATTATCGGAAACGTCCCATTCTTATAAACCGAGTAAAATCGCTAAGCTAGTAAGTCCGTCTGTTGTTTATATTGAAGTTAGTAACTCTTATGGTGTTCCAATTAGAACGGGTAGTGGGTTTGTTATTGATTCAACCGGAAAAATCGCAACAAACTATAATTTGATAAAAGGCGCACATTCCGCGAAGGTTAAAACACATGATGGGAAGATCTACGATGTTTCTAAGGTCTCTGCCTATGATCTTACCCAAGACATGGCATTACTTAAAATAGAGGCTATAGGGCTACAGCCAGCTAGTCTTGGAGATTCGGATCAACTCGTAACTGGAGACAAAGTATACACGATTGGTAATCCTTTGGGTTTAAACGATACAATGAGTGATGGTTTAATTAGTACAAAATCGAGAGTAGTTGATGGGGCAACCTATATTCAAATTTCTGCTCCAATTTCTATGGGTTCAAGCGGTGGGGTGTTACTTAATGAGAAAGCAGAGGTAATTGGTATTACGATATCAGGTATAAAAGAAGGTCAAAACTTGAATTTTGCAGTACCTATTAATTTGTTAAAGAAACTATTAATACAGGATATTAATCTTACGCTGGCAGAATTGCCTAGTGAAAATATTAAAAATACCCAATTGACGAAAAAGACGGATAAAGAATTTGAGAACTTTCTAAATGCTGAATATAATTTGATGAATATTAATGGTAAAACTATTCGTTTTAGTTGGAGGGTGAATGACTATAAATCTGGTATAAGTAAAGTAAGTATTCATGGAATGATTAATAGTACAGATTACGGAAACTGGGTGGATTTATTAATTAGAAACCATCGAGGAGAAATTATGACTCATTTCGCAAAACTAAATAACGATATTGCTTTGAATTATCCTGGCGATAGTTTTGCTGGGAGTGTTCTCTATGAAGATTACTATACTATCTTGCCATCTACCCCATTTCCATATGATGAAGTTAGTTATTCTGAAAATGGTAGGTGGTTCGTGTCACATCCAATAATTTCTTTTTTTGACTTATATCCTATGAATAAGTCTGATCAAAGAGTAAAGATTTCTGATTAATTTAAATACACTTTAAGCGTAAAGTAGTCCAGAATTAATAATAAGCCCACATTTCTCCAGATTAGAAATTTGGGCTTATATCTTGTGAACTTCCGACATATGCACAGAATTTATATAGTGATCCTATTTAAATCAATTGAAGTTCTGCTGATTTTGATAGATACTATCAGCTACAACACGATCGCTTGCTGTAACGTATTAGATTAAAAATTATTAGAGTACTAAAGGCCACTAACAACACATAATAAAATTTTTCGAAAAGTTAAATAGCTACTTAACCTTCTCGTGCATAGAAGGAAATATGAGAAAAACGTCGAATCTATTTATGAAAGACAATTATGCAAATTTTGCTCATATAACGGAGAAGGCATTAAAAGTCGGGCAGTAGATGTGGAGAATGGTTAATGATACGGGAAAACCAAAGAACACTTAATAACATACAGGTTATCCTTGATTTGGCAATGGTAGTAATAGCTTTAGCAGTAGCTTTTTGGTATAGGTTTTTAGATTATCAAGGTAGCCACTTAGATTTTAGTAGCTATATACCAACCCTTTTTTTACTAGTGCCTTTGCACTTTTTTCTTTACTATATATTAGGGCTTTACGAACCAAGACGACGTAAAAGCTTATCATTTGAGGTTGGAAAGGTAATTCAGGCCAATATATTAAGTATGATGATTCTTTTTAGTCTTCTTTATCTTGTAAAGGAAATCCACTATTCTCGTCAAGTTATTATACTTTTTGTAATACTAACAAGTATCTTAACAACTCTTGAGCGTACAGTATTAAGGGCTATACTATATAATATTCGCAAGCAGGGTTATAACAAAAAACATGTTCTTATTATAGGTACAGGTAGGTTGGCGAGAAAGCTAGTTTCAAAGCTCAAGGAAAATAAATACTTAGGTTATGAAGTTGTTGGAATTATCGCCGATGGTGTTACGGTCGGTAAAAAATTCGAAGATGACGTATCCGTTATTGGAGTAATTAATGAACTTGAAAGTACAATCAAAGATCAAGAAATTGATGAAATTTTTGTTACAATCTCTGGGAATGAGTATGATAAATTTAGAAAAATTATTAAAGTGTGCGAAAAGAGCGGAGTTCGAACCCAAATAGTTCCGGATTATGCTAGATTTATTCCTGCTAAACCGCAGATCGATGATATCGACGGAATTCCTTTAATAAATATAAGACATGTACCGTTGGATAACTATTTCAAAGCGTTTATGAAAAGAACGTTTGATTTTGTTGTGTCTTTTATTGGCTTAATAATATGTATACCCCTATTAGCTCTAATAGCTCTATGTATTAAGGCTGATTCGCAAGGGCCAGTATTTTTTGTGCAAGAGCGAGTGGGACTAAATAAAAATAATTTTATGATGTATAAGTTTAGAACCATGAATATACAAACCTCAGAGAACTCTGATTTGTTATGGACATCAAAAGAAGACCCTCGTAAGACAAGATTTGGTTGTTTCCTACGCAGATCAAGTCTGGATGAACTTCCTCAACTATGGAATGTCCTGACAGGGAAAATGAGTCTAGTAGGCCCTCGTCCAGAACGTCCCTTCTTTGTAGCACAATTTAAAGAGAGAATTCCGAGGTATATGATCAAACATCATGTTCGCCCGGGCATTACAGGCTGGGCGCAGGTAAATGGATGGCGAGGAGATACGTCTATCCGAAAGAGAATTGAATGTGATATCTACTATATTGAGAATTGGAACTTCATGTTCGATTTAAAAATACTGTTCCTAACCGTGTTTAAAGGACTTTTTAATAAAAACGCTTATTAAAATACTAACAAATCAGTTTATATCATACTAAAGATAGTACTTCAGAAATTTTGTAGCGCTTTGTCAAATAAGGAGATTGTAATGGTAAAGTTAGAGAGGCCAGTTCAAAAAATAGGGACAGTTATACCTATTTGCAACCCATCTGAAGAATTCGTTTCTGTTTTACAGGCCCTCAGAAGTCAGGCATTCCCAATCTCAAAGGTCATCATAATAGACTCTAGCCCCAATATAAATGATCGGTACCTCCCAAAAAAAGTAGAAGATTACTGCCACCCTCTAAACTGTTTGTACAAACGTATTTTGCCTGAAGAGTTCGATCATGGGAAGACAAGGAATTTGGGAGTTTCTAATCTAATTAATGAGGATGCAGTTTTATTTCTCACACAAGATGGGATAATGTCCGAGGACTGTGTTGAAAAGTTGGTTACCTTTTTAAATGTAAATACACTTGCTGGAATCTACGCGAGGCAATTGCCAAGAAAGGGAGCAACTGAGCTTGAAGTTATCGAACGTAGGCTTACTTATCCATCTATTTCGCGGATTAATTCAGGAATACCACGTGTTATAGATGACGTATTATTGAGTGATGCATGTTCGATAATCCGGATAGATGCACTAAATGATGTAGGGGGATTTCCAGACAAGATTATTACGGCTGAGGATATAGTAATAGCGAGCAAGCTGCTATTAGCTGGGTATAAGACAGGCTACTGCGCAGAGGCGATACTTAGGCACTCACATGAACTGTCATTTATTGGCATGGTTAAACGTTATTTTGACACTGGAGTTATGCATACTGAATGGAAAGATGTAATTCCGTTTAGTTCAGCAAAGGGCAAAGGTTTACAATTAGTTATCGATGAGGTTCTACATATAATGAAACATAGACCTTCAGAATTCGCTAGCCTATTATCGAGTGTAGCAGGTAAGATCTTCGGGTACTCCTTAGGTAGGAAAAGCAATTTATTAAGCATTGCTTTAAAGTGTAGACTTAGCCAAAATAAAGGCTTTTGGAAAAATTAAAAAATAATTTACGAATCGAGGGTTAGCTATGAAAGGTGTAATTTTAGCTGGGGGAACAGGAACACGTCTTTATCCACTTACTAAGGTAACAAATAAACATCTTTTGCCGGTTGGGCAACATCCCATGATTTTTCACTTAGTGGCTAAGCTTAAGGAAGCAAATATTAATGATATTTTAATCGTAACGGGGAAAGACCATATGGGGGCTGTGGTAAACTTACTGGGAAGTGGTAAAGATTTTGGGGTAAAATTCACCTTCAAAGTTCAGGATGAAGCTGGCGGAATTGCCCAAGCCTTGGGTTTGGCAGAACAATTTGTCGGTGACGATCTCTGCGTAGTTTTGCTAGGTGATAATATCTTTGAGGATTCAATTGCTCCCTTTGTAGAGGAATTCCAAGCTCAGGGACAGGGGGCAAAAATCCTAATCAGAGAAGTTCCTGATCCTCAGCGGTATGGAGTGGCTGAGATCGGAGAGGGTAAGGTTTTCAGTATTGTGGAGAAACCTTTAGAGCCAAAAAGCAACTACTGCGTCACGGGCATATACTTTTATGATGCGGATGTTTTTAGTATGATTAAAACCTTAAAGCCATCGGGGCGGGGAGAACTGGAAATTACTGATGTAAATAATGACTATATAGTCCAGGGGAAAATGACCTATGATATTCTTTCTTCATGGTGGACGGATGCAGGAACATTTGAATCTTTGGCGTTCGCCAATAGACTTTCAATCGACAGCGAAATGGATTCGCTTACTGCAAAGATCTTAAACGGGTAAATAGCAAAATATAGAGAGCTACTGTAATCTGTTATGGTATTAAAGCAAACTAAGCCCAACTTATCTGGAATTAGAGGGATTAAATGGTTACAATTCTAATGGCCACTTATAATGGCGAACGGTATCTAGAAGGACAGATTGAATCAATTTTGCAACAAACCTACAAGGATTGGGAACTTGTTATACAAGATGACTGTTCATCCGATGACACAGCGGCGATTGCCCAAAAATATGTAACGCAGAACCCTAATAAAATTAGATTTATAGAGAGAGAATATCAATCTGGTTCCGCAAAGAATAATTTTTTTAGCATGTTAAAGCTTTCAAAGAGCGAGTATATAATGACTTGTGATCAAGATGATGTTTGGTTACCTACGAAAGTCGAGGTTACTTTACATAAAATGCTTAGTTTAGAAACTGAGCTTGTCTACAATAGACCATTACTGGTACATACGGATTTGAAGGTGGTAGACCGCAATCTTCGTCTAATTGCAAAATCTATGTTCAAACGACAAAATCTAGACAATCGAAGGGACAAGCTAAACAACCTTTTGGTACAGAATATTGTAACTGGGTGTACAATCATGGTAAACCGGGCTTTGCTAGATATGGTGAACGATGTGCCAAAAGAAGCTATCATGCATGATCGATGGCTTGCATTAATCGCATGCGCGTTTGGAAAAATTGGATTTGTTAATCAATCGACTGTTTTGTATCGCCAGCATGAGAGCAATGAGGTGGGCGACAAGGATACAAGAAGCTTTCGATACAACGTATTACGCCTGTCAGAAACAAAGCAATCCAAGCAATCTTTAGAAAATACTTACTTACAGGCTCAATCCTTCTTGAAAATCTATGGACAGATACTCACACCCCAGTTTTTCGAGTTGGTAAGAGAGTATAGCACAATTCCAGCGTACGGAAAAGTAAGGAGTTTACAAACGATATTCAAATATCGATTTTGGAAAACTGGTTATGCTCGAAAATTAGGACAGGTTTTATTCTGCTTAATTTGAATGTGAGTTATAAATATTTTATGTGGAGAGGTAAGCAAAGTGAATGTAATCAAAACGGATCTTTTGGATGTATTTATTCTAGAACCAAAAGTGTTTGGCGACCAACGAGGCTGGTTTATGGAAAGTTGGTCTCAACGTGAGATGAATAAAAACGGTCTATATTACAATTTCGTACAGGATAATCAGTCATATTCTGCAAACAAAGGTACACTGCGCGGCTTTCATTTTCAGAAAGGTGAAGCTTCACAGGCTAAGCTTGTCCGTTGTGGCAGGGGTTCCGTTTTAGATGTTGCAATAGACCTAAGAAAAGGCTCACCGACGTATATAAAATGGGTTGCAGTGGAACTGTCCGCAGAGAATAAGCGTCAGCTATTAATCCCACGTGGTTTTGCCCATGCGTTTTTAACGTTAACAGATGACGTAGAGTTTCTATACAAGGCGGACAATTATTACGTACCACAAGAGGATAGAAGTATTATTTGGAATGACCAGGAAATTGGTGTGCAATGGGGAATAAAAAATCCTATTATATCAGAGAAAGATGCCAATGCGCCAATATTTTGCAATTGTGATGCCGATTTTTTTTACGAGGTGAAGAAATGAAAATTATTGTAACGGGTGGCGCAGGTTTTATTGGCGGAAATTTCGTGCACTATATGCTACAAAAGTATCAAGATTATAAGATCGTCTGTCTGGATGCACTTACATATGCGGGCAACATGGAAACGCTCGTGGACGTAATGGGTAATCTGAATTTTACGTTTATTAAGGGCGATATTTCTAATAGAGACTTAGTCTTTGAACTATTTAAAAATGAAAAACCCGATATGGTTGTAAATTTTGCTGCCGAAAGTCATGTGGATCGGTCTATAGAAGATCCAGGTTTATTTTTGCAGACGAACATTATTGGTACAGGCGTATTGATGGATGCTTGCGAGAAATATGGAGTTAAGCGATTTCATCAGGTTTCAACTGATGAAGTTTACGGCGATTTGCCGCTTGACAGGATTGATTTGTTCTTCACTGAACAAACGCCGCTGCATACTTCCAGCCCATATTCAGCTTCAAAAGCGTCCGCAGATTTGCTAGTACAGGCGTATTACCGAACATTTCATCTTCCTGTTACTATTTCACGCTGCTCAAATAATTATGGGCCATATCATTTTCCGGAAAAACTTATACCATTGATGATCGCCAATGCATTAAATGACAAACCGCTACCCGTATATGGAAATGGGGAAAATGTTCGTGATTGGCTTTATGTGGAAGACCACTGTTGCGCAATCGACCTCATTATTCATAAGGGTAGCGTGGGAGAAGTTTATAATATTGGTGGACATAACGAACGCACCAATTTACAGGTTGTTAAGACGATTCTAAAAGAACTTGGAAAACCGGATAGCCTGATTCAGTATGTTGCTGATCGCCCTGGTCACGATAGGCGCTACGCGATTGACCCAAGAAAGATTTATAACGAACTGGGCTGGTTGCCAGAAACGAAATTTGATGATGGCATTAAACTGACTATCAAGTGGTATTTGGACAATAAACCGTGGTGGGATCACATAATCAAGGGTGATTATCAAGACTATTACAACAAAATTTATGGGAATAGGTAATTACCTGTTCCCTAAATGTGGTTTGTAAAGGGGCAAAAATTTATGAAAATACTGGTTACTGGTGTCAAAGGTCAGCTTGGGTATGATGTGGTGAAGGTACTTCAAGCGCGTAATGTTGATTATCTTGGCGCGGATATAGACGATTTTGATATCACGAATTTTGAAACGACTTCTAATTTTATTACTAAGTATCATCCAGACGTGGTAATTCACTGCTCAGCCTACACGGCGGTGGATAAGGCAGAGGATAATTTAGAACTTTGCACTGCGGTGAATGAGGAGGGACCACGCAATATTGCGAAAGTTTGTAAGACTATGAATGCGACGATGGTTTATATCAGCACGGATTATGTATTCCCTGGAACAGGAAACCATATCTATGAGGTAAGCGATGAAACAGGGCCGTTGGGCGCATACGGCACAACGAAACTTGCTGGAGAACTTGCCGTAAGGGAGCACCTCAACAAACATTTTATTATTCGTGTTTCTTGGGTCTTTGGCAAAAATGGCAATAACTTTGTGAAGACCATGCTTCGCCTTGGTAAAACGTATGACGAAGTTAGGGTGGTGGGCGATCAAATTGGCTCGCCTACATACACCGCAGATCTTGCACCGCTACTGTGTGATATGGTGATGTCAGAGAAATACGGCACCTATCATGCTTCTAACGAAGAGTTTTGTTCCTGGGCGGAGTTCGCAACAGAAATTTTTAAGCAGGCAAA
>JADQBO010000416.1 GCA_016278585.1 Desulfosporosinus sp. | reverse complement strand
CCTTAGATTTAATCTCAATTCTCTAACCAAAAAAGTGAAATGTCCTATTTATATTGGTCCCCAATATAAAGAAAAGCTACCGTTATAGGTAGCTTTTCTTTATATATAAACCATTTATTTGAACTCTTACGCCTCTTTTAAGATGATAGGGCTGTTTGTATCAGGAAAAATAGAAGTACATTAATAAAATCAAAGTGATCGGTTACCTCTAGCCTGATTTGAAACAGGTTTATGGTGAAGGGTTGAATTATTTAGAACGTTATTGTTCCTTAATGCGAAAACGACTAGTTTTCGCATAATTTTTTCTTGAATATTAGAAGGCTTGTGAAGATTTAATCGTTCCATGAAAGGATAAGTAGATTCAGGGATTGGTCTGAATAATTCTTGCAGCAATCCTTTAGCCATTTTTAGACGGTTGCCAGTTGAGAGCCTTTTCAAACCCTTCAGGGCTCCCCCCAAAGCAATTTCAGTCTCGGTCAAATCTGTTCCGAAGGGGAATGGTCGGAATACCCCATGAGACTGATAGGGCTTAAGCAGGGCGCTGATTTTCTCGGGAGTATTATTTCTATATTCTTGTGGTATTTCATAATCTAAGGGTATTTTTCCTGCTTTTTTTGCCTGATCCAGGAGCTGCTGCTGAAATTTTGAATCGGCGATATTAATTAAATTTGCGATTACTTGCTTTTCAGGTAGGCTACGAACGTCAGCAATCCCATACTCAGTGACAATAATGTCTCGAAGATGTTTGGGCACAGAACAATGGCCATAACTGAAGACGATGTTGGATTTAAGACTTTTGCCAGACCCTTTCGTGCTTTTGACCATCATAATAACTCTAGCATCTGGTAAAGCATGCCCCATGGCTACAAAGTTATATTGTCCACCGATTCCGCTGATAACCCTAGCATCCTCAAGTTGATCTGAAGCAATTGATCCCAAAATACTTGCCACCATCCCGGTATTAACAAATCGAGCATCTTTTCGTTGCAGGGTTCTCAATTCTTCTCCACCGTAAAGCTGATTAACCTTTTCGACACCGGACATTCCAAAGAGTTTTCGTTCGTCTTCACTCATGTCATTAAGAGCCTGATAGAAAGCTTTTGGTCCAACAAAGAATGCACCAAGGATAACTTGACCATCTAACAGTTGATTTCCGAGCAACGTTCGAATCTCCATACGGTTATGATCAACATTCAAATCCGTCGAGTATTGGGTTCCTTGATCGAGAATAAACCCATTTTCATAAGTAAGACCCTGTTTTAAAATTCCGAACCTGGTGAGAAACGTAAAGTCTTCTTCATTAAGTGTGGAATGGATCGCTTTCATTTCAATCAGTATATCTAGGATATCTGAGGGGATATTTTCTGGAGTAAGTTTTCCTTCATTAATCAGTTTCATGAGAGGGACGCTGTCAAAGACTTTTCTTTTAAGGATCTTGCTTTTATACATCTGCATAAAGGCATCAACGAACATCTCGGAGGAACCATAGAGCCCCTTCTGGAAAACTCCCGTATCCCCCCACTCATCAATGAGTTTTTTGTACCGTTTCAGAATACCTGCTTTATCGAGGATTTCCTGATATAAATCGTTATGTTCATTACGCATAATAAGTCCAGAAACAATAGCATCGCCTAGGGCGCCGATCCCTACCTGTATAGTACCTCCATCTTTTATCAAGGTACTGACATTAATACCAATCATATGATCGGGTAGGGCAACAGGGTCTTTAGGAGGACAGAAAAGTTCATAATCATACTGTGGTCCCTGAAGAATAATGTCATAGGTATCTGCTTCTACAACGGCATCTCCATACATAAAGGGCATTTTCTTATTGGCTTCTCCGATGATAGCGACTTTTTCCCCCTTAGCTCTCAGATCTTTAAGGTTTTTTACAGCCTCGAGACAAACATCGGTGTTACAACTCATTGAATACATCGTTCTGCCGTCAATTTCTTGATAACCAATTAACTGACCAAAGACATTACATCCTAAGGCCATAGCATCACGGTTAGCATGTGTGTAATTTGTTGCCAAATGGTTTTGCTGAGCTTCTGGACTGCCCAGATATCCACCCGCTTTACAGAAGAATTCTAACACCTCAACATTTTTGGAGAGTTTTCCTGCTCTGAAATCGAGCATAAAATCGAACTCTGGAACGCCAGCAAACACTCTATCGGAAAGAGGTACTAAGAATCGTTTTTCTAAGTCGGTATGGCCTTTAGGTTTTTCAAGAGTGAGGGCCGTAATGATTCTAAGCTTTATTTCTGGATCTTCTTTAGCTCGCCGATATAATTCATTCATAAAGAGAATAGGTTTACCGAGGGCTAAGGTCATACTAAAGGTAATATCCTTCCCAACATAATTAATAACTTCATCAACACACTTTTTCACATCGTCATAAATTGTTCCTGGCTTTTCATTCATATTATTGTCGCCTGCCATTTCATAAGATTTTGTGATAAAACAAGTATGCGTTTCTCTACTTGAAGTTTTTGCCGGAGATATTTCTTACGAGTCAGAGATGGAAACTTAAAATACCTAAGCTTGAAGAAATGAATTTAAATTCATTAACTGAATATTACCACAAGTAAGAGGATAATGTATATAATAATAATCAAAATTTTATGTAAATTATGAGTATTTTATAAAAGTCAATTTTGGGTATTGTTGTTTCTTATTTTATGCATTCATCGAGCCATGAGCTTCAGTAAGGTTGGATAACAAATTAGCTCAATTCAAAGAGCGGCTGGTAAAAACCAGCCGCTCATCGAATTGAATTAACGCATGCATAATTATCGCTTTTTCAACCCTGATAATGAGTCTGTAATCATATCTTTGTTAGCACCTAACTCACTTATATTATGTAAATACTTAAAACCATAAAGTAGAAGAATATGTGAAAAAATTGCAAACATAAAGGTTTCAGGGACACTCCATCCCGGAAGGAATATCCGATTGAGGGACAAGGAGGTATAGTTCATAGCAGTTGCCCAAAACGCAAAAAATAAGACAATCCATACTTGATATACGGGAAAGCGCCATAACAAATATCCAAATATAATAGTAACTGCAAACCAGCTTAAACTAAAGAATACTGGGATATTATAAATCATAAATATATCCACCTCAAAAATCCAACGGTTTAAGATATTAACTGCAATTATTTGAACTATCCATGTATAGACAAATCCTCCTAGAAAACCAAATAGCAGTAGTTTCTTGATATAGTTGAGGGGGATTAAAAATAAAACCATAAACCAGTACGCTAAAGCTTGACTAAGCCAGTAAAGATCCATAAAATACACCTCCTAGACTATTATGGTATATTCCCTTACTTTCTATGTAAATGCTTGTATCCACATAGGTTAAAAAACTTATTTAGGTCCTTAAAACTATACCTCGTGGGATAACAAAACCACATTTCAAGCAATATTCTAAAATAGATTAGCTTTAGACCTTTAGGACATAAACATTGTCAGTTAATCTAACATATGCTAGGAAAAAAAGGGGGAGGGCTTTAACTTGCCAAATAACATAAATTCATGTCCTTTACTAAAAATGGGTTCCTCTGGTCCGAGCGTTAGAAAATTGCAGAACAAGTTAGCAGCAGCCGGTTTTAGTCCCGGAACTATTGATGGGATTTTTGGATCCCTGACTAGAGCGGCTGTAATTACGTTTCAAGGGAGCATGGGTCTTGCCCAGGATGGAATTGTCGGAAGAAACACCTGGACTGCACTAGGTGAAAATTGTAATACACCACCCGTAAACAATTGTCCAACTCTTTTTCAAGGAAACACCGGACCAGCCGTAGTAACTCTCCAGGGACTCCTAAAAACAATGGGATTCTATATGGGTAACGTCGATGGAATTTTTGGACCCCTTACCAGAGAGGCTGTTATTAATTTTCAAAACAGCTCGAAACTAGTGCGGGATGGAATTGTTGGAATAAAAACTTGGACTGCACTGGGCATAAATTGTGATACACCCACCCCGCCACCTACAAATCCCTGTCCAACCCTTGAACTGGGGAGTACTGGACCAACTGTAGGAGCCCTTCAGGAACTCTTGATGATCAAAGGATTCTATACAGGTAATATTGATGGAATTTTCGGTCCCCTTACTAGAGCGGCTGTCTTTGCTTTCCAAGAGTGCATGGGGCTAATGCAGGATGGAATAGTCGGTATAAAGACTTGGACTGCTTTAGGCGTAAATTGTTATTAACCTCTATGATTCCTAAGGAGATCACAAAACAAGAACCCCTAAATCCTTTAAACTAAGGCTTTAGGGGCTCTTTTATTAGTACGCTTTTCACTTATCGTCTGTTTTCCCTTAATAGAGCTTGAATATCTTAGCTAAGAAGAGGGGTGTCAAGAATTTGCACACAATCGCTCACTAAATCTATGAGATGAACACATCCTTGGCCTTCGCCCAAAATTTTAGCCAGATCCTTTTTTGCAATACCCTTTAAATAAATACCGTGTAAGTTTTCGAGTAAAGCCGCTGCCTCACGGCACACTAAGTCAGGAGTGCGTAAAAGAACCCCGTCGGCCTCTTTAACGGTAAGACCCTCTAATTGAAGACGTACATTAACCTCATGGAAAGAATCACTTAAATTTCCTGTTAATAAGTATTGCCCCTTACCCAACTCAAAAAGGCTCTGGGTTTTGAAACGAACAAACAAATTACCATTTCGTTTGCTTTCTCCTACATGGTCAAACCAACCCTGAGTTGCCCTATCTAAGTTACTGAAATACTTACAGGAGCCTTCATAGAACTGTTTCCACTTATTTTCATAGTCCTCTTCTGAGGAAAAACCGCGTTCATTAAGGAGAAAGGTTTCAGCCTGGATAAACCCTTTGACGGTTTCGGAAAAAAGAGCAATTGCTAGGGGGTCCTTGAGAAATGTTCCTACCTTTTTAAGTGCTGGGCCGGAACTGAAGTAAGCTTCAGAGCCATGCAAGGGTGTAACCTCACGGGCACGGGTAAGGAGTGGTTCTGGAGATCTCTGTTCCTCCCACAAGGCCTCTTGAATAATAAAGGAATTAACGTCAACTAGAAGATGGGCTACAGCTTCCCGGTGGGTATCGACATAGCTTGTTTTCCCCTTTAGCAACCCGTCGTCACTTCTACGCACTTGCGTATACCAATTGCGTTGAAAAAGACTTTTCATGCCACCCCTCCTGTTTCACTCTATCGTTTTTCAATATTAACGTGGTAGCGTCCAAGTAACGCCGGTTTCTTGGATCGCCACCTTTTCTATTTGTCCAGACGCCACTTGACGGAAACGGGCAATGGGTTCTTCCATGGGCTCTCTAGATAGATTAAATGATCCCCAATGCATAGGAATAATCCATTTTGCTGAGATTTCCTCGGCCATTTTCCAGGCCTGTTCTGGAGTAGCATGTCTAGTCTCAAAAGATTTCGGAGAGTAGGCACCTATACCCATTATGGCTAGATCAATAGATACCCCGCTCAGTTGTTGTTGAATAAGTTTAGTGTACCCTGTATCGGCTCCGAAAAAAATGTTTATACCGTTTTTAGATAATAGGAGGCTGTTAGCTTCCATGCCTTTCTTCCAGGGTATTCGGGCTCCCCAGTGTTGCCCTTCAATTGCCTTTACAGTTACCCCGGCTAAAGACTTACTTTCTTGCCAGTGTATTTCTTCTATGGATTGAAATTTCATGCCATTCCATAAAGGAAGGGTATTTTTAGCGGTAACGACAAAGGTGTTTGGTGATTGCAACTTGCGTAAGGTTGGATAATCGAAGTGGTCTGTATGCGCGTGTGATACAAGGACTAAATCGATAGGACCAACTTCGTCGCTGCTTAAGGCTGGAGCGATATAACGGCTAGGACCGATTGTAAGGTCACCAATGGGTGTAATGCCAATATGTGAGTTTAGGGCGGGATCAATAAGGATTCTTGTTCCAAAGAAATTGATCAAAAAGCTGGCGTGTCCAAGCCAGGCGACAGTGACTTCATTGTTTGGCCATTTATTAGGAGTAGGGATGTAGTTAGGTCTTATTAGTTTTTGTCGACTTTTATTGTCTTTTTGTAAGGCATTATCGATAGCAAAATAACCTCCAGTTAATCCCAGGGTGCCTAATAGGCCGACGCCAATAAATTTACGCCGGGTGTATCGTTTCGGGGGTTGGCTCAGTGATTCGTTGTTAATTATATTGCCCTGATGCTTCAGAGGTATCACTCCTATATTATATCGTAAAGTTTCGAGACTTCTTAGTGTTTTAAAGGCAAGGGCTTTCTATCTTGAGCAAGAGAATTTGTTGCAGTTTGTGAGGTATATTATATTTTACAGGAAAATTCTGAGGATAGAAAGGCATATCAACGGCAACTTTTGGGAGCTATGCAGGAGATTACAGGATATCCGTGTAAATTATAAGGAAGAGAGTTCTGATTCGTAAAGACTGCAACAAGTTATTTAGAGAGGGGTTTTACTTATGCGTTACGAAGGAACCGTCTATCGTCCACCCAGTGAGGCTGATAGTTTATTGATTCAAGCAACCATCGGATGTCCTCATAATAAATGTACTTTTTGTGGCATGTATCAAACAACAAATTTTCGGATCCGATCTGTAGCAGATATAAAAGAGGATCTTCGAACAGCCCGAGATTATCATGGTGATAAAGTCCAGTCGATCTTTTTTCCCGATGGGAATACGATTTTAATCAAAACTGACCAACTAGTAGAAATCCTAAACTATGCCCAAGCAATGTTTCCCTACTTGAAACGTATGACGGTCTATGGTTCAGCTAAATACTTTAAGTTGAAAAGTCTAAAGGAATTTCAACGTCTTAAAGAAGCGGGACTAACTCGTATACACTCTGGCATGGAGAGCGGAGATAACGAAATTTTGCGTAGAGTTCAAAAAGGATTCACACCCTCAGAAATGATTGAAGAGGGTCTCAAAGTGAGAGGAGCAGGTATCGAACTGAGCGAATATATCCTCGTTGGGATTGGTGGTCGTGAGCGTACACGTGAACATGCCATTGAAAGCGCCCGAGTGCTTAATGCATTTACTCCAGATTTTGTTAGGTTACGCACGTATGTTCCTTGGGAAGGAACTCCTCTGTATGAAGATCATCAACAAGGGCGTTTCCATCTTCTCAGCCCCCACGAAGCTTTGAAAGAAACACATCTGCTAGTGGCTAACTTAGAGGGCCCTTTCCAACTTCTCAGTGACCATGTCTCGAATTTCGCTTGGGTTAATGGCAGTATACCTAAAGATAAACCGTCAATATTAGAAACTCTAGAGCAGCTCTTATCCGTTCCGGAAGATAGATTTAGACAGGCTGATTCTCGTTTCCTTTAAAAGGGGCATGGGTCATCCCCTCTTTGTCTACCTCCCCTGCGGTGTAGGAGGCGGACCTGGGGGAGTAACCTATGGCTTAAAGCAAATCTTCAAGGACAATGTTCATTGTTTCTTCGCTGAGCCGACTCATTCTCCGTGTATGCTCTTAGGTCTGGCTACTGGCCTTCATGATCAAATTTCAATTCAAGATATCGGTCTGAATAATAAGACTGAAGCAGATGGATTAGCTGTAGGTAGAGCCTCAAGGTTCGTAGGACAAGCGGTTGAAACCATACTGAGCGGCGCCTACACCATTAAAGACGAGGAACTCTTCAAGTTACTTAAGGCCCTTTATAACACCGAGAACCTCTGGCTTGAACCTTCTGCACTTGCTGGAATGCCAGGACCAGCAAGACTATTACAGGCTGATGTGGGCCGGAACTATTTAAAGAAGCTTGATCTTGACAAAAAAATGGCACAAGCCACCCATATAGTCTGGGCAACCGGTGGAAGTTTAGTTCCAAGGGAAGTAATGGACCAATATCTGGCAAAGGGTTAATTAGAGAGTAGTTCTCCTTTGTAAAGAAGGAGAGTGTTGAGCTTTAGCGAAAAACCGATTTAAAAAACAAGACCTAGATTTATCGAAAAAGATCGGAGATAGAAGATGAAAATACTAGTTATCGGGTTAGGTGCATTAGGAACCGTTTATTCTTGTTTATTAAGTTTATCCGGTCACGAAGTAACTGGGCTAAGTAGACCTGCAAGTCTTGATAAACTTAAGAAAAATGGGGTAAACATTAGTGGAATCTGGGGAGATCACAAGACGAAGCTCTCTAACGTGGTATCGGATGTCGCGGAACTTCTTGATCAGAAATTTGATATGATCATTGTAACCGTTAAATCATACATCACGAAAGAGATCGCTGAACAAATTGCACCATTAGTAGGAGATAACACCTATATCTTTCTTCTCCAAAATGGCTATGGCAATTTGGAGGCAGCAGCCAAATTTCTACCTGAGGACAAGATTGTTTTAGGTCGTGTCATCTTTGGGTCCGAGACCTTAACTCCTGGAGAATCGAAAGTAACGGTTATTGCCGATGATGTGATCATCGGATCTCCTAAAAATCTTATTAAGCTAGAATTACTTGAAGGGTTTGCAGGGATCTTCCGTAAAGCACTAATTCCAACCAAAGCGTCTTTAGAAATCATGAACTACATTTGGGGAAAGATCATTTATAATTCGGCTCTTAATTCCCTAGGTGCTATTTTTGAGGTGAGTTATGGGAAGTTAGCGGAAGAGCCTGTTACGCGAGATCTTATGAATCAGATGATCCGAGAGATTTTTGATTTGCTTAGGGTCCAGAATATACCGACCTTTTGGCCTGACGCTCAAAGTTACTTGACGACTTTTTATAATGACTTGGTTCCCCCTACTTACGCTCACCATTCATCCATGCTGCAGGATATTCGAAGCGGTCGGCACACGGAAATTGATGCCTTAAACGGAGCAGTTGTTGAGCTAGCTCATAAATTCGGCTTACCCGTTCCCGTTAATGAGGTCATTGTAGCGATGGTGAAAGCCAAAGAGAACATGAACTATCGGCACTAACTCAGTATTAAATATGGTAGAGTAGCAGTCAAAAAATTTTAATTAATAATACGAAAATTAAAGGTATCGCTTAGTTAATGTCGAATTAAATGATTTTAATCGGCTATCCGATGAAATGAATTATAGTCTGTCCATCTTGAAATTACTATGAACAACCCGGCCTTTCGAAGCCTGTTTGTAATAATTAAAATAGGGCATATGTGAATAACACGGAGGTAGTATAGTGACAAAGTTTAAGGCTTACCAGCTTATAGCTTCAGAGGTTCAACAGTTATTCAATGAAGATGTTGCGGTAACACTTTTCGATACGGAAAAGATTATTGCCTATTATCCAGGGAAGACGATCGATACTAGGGCCAAGCTTGGGAACCCGCCTACGCCTGGCTCAAATGTATTGGAAGCTCTCACAAGCGGTAAGCGTGTTGTTAGGCGTGTATCAAAAGATCTTTTTGGTGTTCCCTTTGTCGGTATTGCCCTACCAATCTTCGAAGGGTCTAATATTGCAGGTTGTTTTGCTGTTGCCTGTTCCCTTGAGCATTATGATAGCCTTTTCTCAACTGGTCAGGAAATTCTTGAGGCTGTGGTAACCATATCCTCTTCAGCCCAAAACTTGTCAGGATCGACAGAAGAACTAGCGGCAACGATTCGTAGTATGGACGACGAGACTGAACACGTGAGCACAGAGATGGGCAGAACTAACGAGCTAACACAGCGAATTAAGAGGATTTCCAAACAGAGCAATATATTAGGCATCAATGCAGCGATTGAAGCGTCTCGGGCCGGGGAGCATGGACGGGGATTTGCCATTGTTTCCGAAGAAGTCAGGAAACTTGCCTCAGATACAGATGCCTCTAGGCAAGCCATCGAAACTAATATTCAGGATGTTCAATCATCTGTAGGCCTTTTGATCGAAGCTATTAAGCAACTAACAGCGGTAACTGAAAGCCATGCCCATGAAGTGACGGAAATTGCTAATAGTCTGGCGAGTATAGAGAGTATGGCCAAGCAACTTGTGAAAATGGGACAGAGTTAAACGATTTAACCAGGATGAATTAAAGTGGATATTAATTTCCTAGTAAAGGAAAACGTACAGATACTGTAGTACCCTTGGTATCGGAGCAAAAGGTTATCTTCCCATCATATTTGGAGACAATACTGCAGCAGACGGCCAGCCCTAAACCGGTGCTGGCTTATTTAGTGGTTAAAAAAGGTGTCCCCAATTTCGGAAGTAATTCAGGGCTAATTCCGTGGCCATCATCCGTAATCTTAAGGAGTATATTATTATCTAAGAGGAGAGTTGTAATAGTCAGCGTTCCCCCACAAGCCATAGCTTCTATTCCATTGCGGGTTAAATTAAGGATCAGCCGGCGTACTTCAGTTTCATCAATTAATAGTTTAGGAATAGCGCATAAATTAAGCTTAATGATAATTTCAGCTTGGTTAGTATGAGCTTTAATTAAGGAGTAGATTGAGGAGATCACAAGGTTGAGATTGATATACTTAGGTTGTATCACTCTATCCTTGGCTAAGGATAGGTACTCAGTAATAATATGATTGGCATCGTCAAGTTCTTCGATCATAAGGTTAAACGGTTCCTTAGTCCAGCATATACCTCCCAGTGTTCTAACCAACCTGGGGTTACTATATAAGCCTCTGTTTGCTGAAAGTACTCAATGAGTTCTCTGTTTATTAGTAGATCACAACAATGTGAAAAGGAATGGAGCTTTATATTCTTGTTTGAAGGAAATCCTTCAATAATTTGTGTTAATTCAGGGCAAGCTAATATAATATTTAGTGTGTTATTATCGAAAAGGGTAGTTAAAAAATTATCGCCTATGGTTTCATAGCAGAGTGGGAGGAAACTTATGACTTCGAATTCTTGGTTTGGAGTTGATTCCAGAGATTTAAGTATCTCCTTCCGAAACGTTTGACAGGCTACAATCCGTACAGTTTTCATATAATACCCCCTTCACTTGATGGATTCCTTATTGATAGCTCTTTAGAGGGTGAACTCCCTACTTGCAAGAATGTTTCAATTAATTTCGATCAGTGAATATATATTAAGTCAGAAAAAATTTACTCTTAAGCCTAATAAGTTCTATACTGTTTTTACTTAATATTCTATATAATGACTTTATTTCCTCTTATTTAAAAATAAATCTGTTAAATTTGACTAATTACGTCATTCCCTGCAATTGCTTGAATGAGAATAAGGTTGATTAAAGGGTATGGCCTTAAACGAAAAATTAAGGCACTGCAGAGTCTGCATGCCTTAAAGGTTCCTACGATATTCAAAGCTTACTACATGAATAAGAATAATAATACCTATCGAATGGCCTTTCAGTATTTAACTAATCATTCAATAGACCTAATTCTTTGATCAGATATGGTAATGCTTTCTCAAAGCATACACCATATCTTTTTTCTAATTCCGCTTTTTGGGTCAAACATATGCACTTATGAGTATAGTCTACAGCTATTTGAATCGCCTTTTCAAGGGGAAAGTCATTCAAAATAGCTGATAATAAGGCACTACCAAATACATCGCCTGTGCCATGAAAGTAACCTTCAATTTTATCATTAAAGGCATAACTAACTTTACCGGTATCACTATTATAGGCGGCAGCACCTAATTTGTCTTTTCCAAAGGAAACTCCTGATAGTACAACCTTTTTTGCTCCTAGAGAGGATAACTTTTTCAAGGTTTTTTCGATATACTCTTGGGAGTAATTCTCTCCAATGTATTCTTCGTCTAAGAGGAAAGCTGCTTCGGTTAAATTTGGGACGATAATATCTGCCTTGGCACACAACTTAGTCATTCCCTTGGCCATTTCTGGCGAGTAAATTGAGTACAAAACACCATTGTCTGCCATAACAGGGTCAACCATGACTAAGGTACCGTCGCTTCTAAAGGTATCAAAGAGGTCGGCAACTAAATCAATCTGTTCAAACGAACCCAAGAATCCGCTGTATAAGGCATCAAACTTAATATTGAGGGACTGCCAATGATTTGAAATCGGTTTAATGTCCTCTGTTAAATCTCTATAGGTAAAACCCTCAAAACCACCCGTATGAGTGGATAAGATCGCGGTTGGTAAGACACTTGTGTCAAGTCCTGCTGCTGAAAGTATGGGTAGCGCCACCGTAAGTGAACATCGACCTACACAAGAAATATCGTGGATTGCTGCGACCCTCGTTTGCTTATTCATATATAAATCCTCCTTGACAATTAATAGATTGATTATAGAATAAAACTGTTACCTCTAAAAGTATCAGATTTAAATATATATATAGTAACAGTTTGGAGGGTACCATGATCACTTTGCCAATGTGTACTAATAATACTCCCTTATATCAGCAAATCTATGAGTGGATAAAAGCTGAAATTCAACGTAAAAACTATAAGCCACATGCAAAGATACCGTCAAAACGAAAGCTCTCTGAGCACCTTTGTGTCAGTATCAACACGATCGATACAGCTTATAGCCAGTTGATCGATGAGGGATATATTGCGGCTATTCCTAAAAAGGGGTATTTTGTTTGTGATATTGATGATTATCACTATATAAACATTATTCAACATGAAAATAGTCAAATCAAAGAAGGCCTTTCTAATCTTGACATCGATTTTTCACCTAGTAATATAGACCAAAATGCTTTTCCTTATAAGATATGGCGAAACTCATTCAAGAGTTGTTTTAACGAATCTGACCAGAGTATTTTAAAGAGGACGATTGCCCAAGGGGATGTGAATTTAAGACGAGAATTAGTAAATTTTTTACATAGTTCAAGAGGTGTGAACTGTGATGAAAGACAAATCATCATTGGAGCAGGAACTGAAAACTCACTGCGAACTCTAAGTCTTGTTTTAAGTAAAAACACATGTATTGCCCTAGAAAACCCTGTTTATAAAAAGGCCTACCAAACCTTTGACCATATGGGGCATCGTATTCTACCAATCCCTATAGATGACAAAGGAATTGAAATAGAGCCCCTTAAAACTCTCTCCAATGTAGCAGTTTATGTGACCCCTTCACATCAGTTTCCCCTGGGAATTAGCATGCCAATAGGCAGAAGAGTAGAACTTCTCAATTTCGCAAATAAAGCAGAAGGTCGGTTTATAATTGAAGATGACTATGACAGTGAATTTAGATACACTCGAAAACCTCTGCCTTCCCTACAAAGCATAGATCAGAATGGAAAAGTAATATATATCGGCACTTTTTCGACGTCAATTGCTCCTTCTATTAGGATAAGTTATATGATACTACCAGTATCATTGTTAAATAGCTACTATAAATTATTCCGAGAGTTCGGCTCAGAAGTATCAATCCTCGAACAACGGTTAGTTGCCAAATTTATTGCTGATGGCAATTATGAAAGACATCTTAATAAAATGCGAAAGCTATATAAAGAAAAAAGAGGGCACTTAATCAAAGAACTATCTATTTTTAAGGATAACATTAGGATTATCGGTGAGAGCGCAGGAAATCATCTGCTGATCAAATTGCGAACGGGAAAGAGTCAAATTGATCTGTGTAATGCTGCGGTTGAAAAAGGAGTTAAGGTGTATCCTATCTCGGATTATTTTATTGGTGCAATGCTAGAGAAGTATAAGAATACATTTCTCCTAGGGTATGGAGCACTAAGTAAAATAGAACTATCAGAGGGCGTAAGATTATTAGGGGTTGCCTGGAATGACTTGCGGGTCTAACCCTTCGTATTGCTTTCTTGATAAAGGTGAAAAGATTGATCCTCGAACGATTCTTTGTCTAACCTTCTGTAGAGCAGCGGCCAAGGAAGTGAGGGACTTGAACAAAGCGGGTAAAAAAATCTATCAAATAACTTAGTTTATGTTATAAGAATTTACTATCATAATTTTTGATTATAGCATCGATAAGCCTATTCAATGGATATTATTTATGAAAAAGTATAGATTTTGCTAAATTACTACAGTGTTGATTGATGTCCCACCTATTCTTTCATAGTTTTAATTAATAGCATCATACAGTGGTCCTATAGACAAAAGGATCTCCTCGTGCTAATCTTCAATTAATAAGTTCATACATTGTTTGTTGTAGATTAACACCTCAAAGTTAAAAGAGGAGGACGAAAAAATGTTGGAAATTGCAGCAACACGTAAGGCCGGAAGGCACCGTCAATATTGCTCTCATATTCAATATTGCTTACTTGTTCTTATAGTACCAATGGTGTTTTTTTTATTAGGAGCGGGCGCTTTAACCACTCAAGCTCACACTAACTCAGCTCAATTTCAGATGCTGCAAACTTCAACAATAACTCAGCAAGAGATGTTTGTTCTGGGAGAGACTTTCAAAATAGGAGATCTCCAATACAGAATAAACAGCGTAAGGACTTTAGAGGGCGATGGTGAAGTGATTAAGCCTCCAAGTAATGGTAAAACATTCCTTATTGTGGACCTAACGATAGAAAATCTGGGAAATGCTGATGTTGAGGTGAGAAGTAACATTGGTTTTAAGCTTAAGGATCAAGATGGTCAAAGACAGGACGCTAGTACACGGGCTCATCTCGCCGTCAAGGATGCTATAGACGGAACCATTAAAGCTGGAGGAAGGAAGACTGGCGAATTAGGGTATGAGGTATCCAAGGAAACCGGGGTATTTATGTTAACGATTATTCCTGACCCATTAAGTTCTAAAGCGAAAATAGCAACCGTTAAAATCTGAGGAAAACAGAGGCGAGGGAAACGGGGGGGGGCGAAACAGAGGGA
>JADQBO010000165.1 GCA_016278585.1 Desulfosporosinus sp. | reverse complement strand
GACATTTAAATAAATCCCCTTGGTGTACTGCTATAGTCTCACCATAGAAACATAAACTCATCCATGTAAAACGGGTGCCAAGCAGGCTTTAGTACCACTTTGTCAGTAGAACTTGTTTTTAAGGATAATCTTGAATTCCATAAAAACGGGGTTGTAACAATCTTGAGATTAAGTTACAACCCCTGTTACTTATAATTTACATGGCAAAGATTATTATTTTATTTGAGAGCTTTATGATACAGTTTCCTAACTTTTGATATGAAAGAAATTGTATCTTATTCATTTTTAGTTAAAACTAATCTAGGAGGAGCATACTAATACAAGGTTAATAACCCCGACTTTAAATTCTTAGAAACAATTTTGGAGGGTAGCTTATGAATATTACGCCAGAAAATGAACGACCTATATTTGAATTACTTTATAAGTATTGGGTTGATCAGGAGTCGTACGAAAATCTTGAACAAGAAGTGTCTTTCTTAGATCCCCAGCATCTGGGTTTTTATGAGCATACTATTGAGGCCAAAGATATTGCTGCTCAGGTCATTGAAACTGACCCAGTCTTATTTCAGGATGATCTCGCTAAAGACTGGCAAAAATTTGTTGACGACCGCCTTTCCGGGGTTGAGTAATTCAAAGCTTATATCAAAGAAGGGGCCGGATAACTTTATCGATAAATATCTTAACCAACTCCGGGTCAAACTGGGTCCCGGCATTTTTCCGTAGTTCTTCGATAGCCACTTCCTCAGATAAAGCACCCCGATAGCTTCTAGCGCTTGTCATAGCATCATAGGCATCTGCAATGGCAATAATCCTGGGCTGAAGGGGGAGTTCCTCACCCTTTAAGCCTTTTGGGTATCCTAACCCATCCCATCTTTCATGATGGGCCAACACGTATTCTGCCATTTCTGCCATTCCATTAGCCGTGCTCAGAATACGATAACCGATTTCCGGATGACGTTTAATTTCTTCCCACTCATCCATGGTCAGTTTATCAGTCTTATTAAGTATATTTTCATCGATCGCAATTTTACCAATATCATGAAGCAAGCCAACGCTTTTTAGCTCCTGAACTTCTCCTTCTCGTAAACCTAAGGCCTCTCCCATACATTGACAAAGATCTGAGACTCGGTAGGAGTGTTGTTCTTCTCGTCTGTTTTTTTCATGAAGGGTCCTGATAATCGTCTTTATGGTTTTCCCCCGCATACTTGGGCCTTCAAAGAGTTTTTTCTTGTACATACAATCTTCTGCTTTTTTGAAGAGTTCCAGGATATCCTTTTCCTTAAAGCGCTTTGTTTCATAGCCAAAAGAAATCGAAAGTTCAATTGAACCTACTCTTTCTTCTAAGGCTAATACATTAATTCGTTTGAGAATTTGCTCGGTTTCCATAGTATCCGTGTTAGGCAACAAAATGACGAATTCATCTCCCCCGAGTCGAGCAATGATATCATCTTCTCGGCAGCCTTTGCGTAGCACTTTGGCAACGTTTTTCAGGAGTTCATCTCCAGTGTTATGACCAAAGGAATCATTAATAAGCTTAAGTCCATTGACATCACCCATCACAAGGGTCAATGGGTAATTTCTTGGGACATCAAGTCGTTTTAACTCTTCTTCAAAAAAGCGTCTATTATACAGACCAGTCAGTTGATCGTGAAAGCTTAAATAAACGATTTTTTCTTCAGCAATCTTTCGATCTGTAATATCCTGAATCATACCAATCAAGCGAACTGCATTGTCTTGGTCGAACTCAACCTTTCCAAGCTCATGCAACCAACGTTCTTCTCCATCTTGAATCCGAATAATTTTGTATTCAAAATCAAAACGAGGCTGTATTCTTGTCCCCTGTAAAAAATAATTGAAAAGGTGGGCCCGCCAAGCCGGGTGAACAATCTCCAACCAACCTTCTTTTGTGTGTGGATAGGTTGCATCAATTCCCAGAATCTGATGAAGCTCTGGTGAACACCTCCATTGTCCCGTTTTGAGATCGGTAACATAACTTCCCAAACGGGCCACTCTTTGTGATTCGCGTAACAACGTATTGTGTTGCTCCAATATGGTATTGAGCTTATCTAACTCACTCGTACGAATTTTGACCTTATCCTCAAGGACTTCATTTAATTTCCTGATTTCTTCTTCAACTTTTTCACGTTTGACAATCTCTTCCTCAAGCATCGCATTGCTTTCTTCAAGCTCACTATTTAGTTCCTCCAGTTGCACGGTTCTCTCCATGACTCTGCGTTCGAGTTCAGTATTTAGAGTTCTAATTTCAGCTTCAACTTGTTTTATGGCCCTGAGAGCATTCGATAACTCACTAGTTTTTTGTTTAACCATCCGCCTAAGGGTTCTATTCCAGGCGAACAACAACAAGGCCAGTAGAAAAACTATGCTTCCAATGATCACAATCACTCTGAATATGCGAAGTTCATAAAGCGGTATGTTCTTCGAACCAAACCATTTTTCATCAATGGCCTGATAATCAATCGCATCGATTTTTGCAAATCCATCATTAATGGTCGTCAAAAGTCCCGTATCACCCTTTTTAACAGCTCTGAATAATTTACTGGTGTATAATGACAGACTCGTATAATTAAATTCATCTTGGATGCCCATTTTATATAGGTAGTATAGTGCCGGGGGCTTTCCCATCACAAAGATTACGAGTTTCTGATCTTTTGCTGCTTGGACAACCTCTTGGGCAGTATCATATTCTTTAATATTGGTTATGCCATTTTCTTTAAGGACATTAATACTGTTATCCCCTTTCATCGCTACCACTGTAAACCCCTTTAAAGAATTGACATCAGTAATTCCAGTAATATTCTTCTGAAAAAATATGGGGACATCTAAGGTCGCATAGGGTTTTGAGTAATCAAGGATCTTGGCTCTCTCTTCATGATAGTTGATCGTATCTATGACATCGAACTTACCTTGTACCATACTCTCATAGGCATTATTCCAAGTCATCCCGGTAACATTGACGTTTATCCCTGTCTCTTGTTTAAAATATTTCCATTGATCAATCGTGATTCCTTGCAACTCACCCTGCTTATTCCGAAATGAATACGGGGGATAGTTCTCATCTGTAACCACATTGATCGTTTTAATATCTGAGGCAGCAACAGCATGGACATTGGTCGTATAAATAAGGAAAAATACCAAACCCAAGATCCAAAGAAAACAAAATTCACGTCTTGCACTTTTCATTAAACATACCTCCCTATCCCTCCGCAGTTCCCGCAGTTCCCTGTTGTTAAGCAAAATAATCGTCCTATGTTTCTAA
This sequence comes from Desulfosporosinus sp., assembly GCA_016278585.1. Taxonomy (GTDB): domain Bacteria; phylum Bacillota; class Desulfitobacteriia; order Desulfitobacteriales; family Desulfitobacteriaceae; genus Desulfosporosinus. The sequence goes on along the minus strand of JADQBO010000165.1, from coordinate 11,488 downwards.
CTTGCTACATATTTCTAGACAACGTTTGACTCGTACCTTTCTTTTTCTACGTACTTCCCTGTTTTTCCTTCCATGAATGTCATATCTTTCAATAATTTGCAAATTTGTTACTCTATATATTTTACTATTTGATCACTCTTAGACTATAAAAAGGCCTCGATTTATTAAACCGATGCCTTTTATCAAATCTCCACTCTAACACATGATTGCCTTTAGCTTTTCCACTAGTGGGATATCTGCAGGAGCAAAATCATATAAGTCTAGCTCATCGCGACTAACCCAAGCCATCTGACTGTGTACTTTTAAAGTAACATCACCCGATATCCACTTGCACCAGAAAGCCATAAGATTGATTTGACCGCTATGATAGGTATATATACTTTCACCGAAAAAATCCGATACTTCTATATCAATATCTAGTTCTTCTCTAATTTCCCGTCTTAAGCATTCCTTAGGGGTTTCTCCGTGTTCAATTTTACCACCTGGAAACTCCCATTTGCCTGCTAAATTATCACCAGGTGCCCGTTGGGCAATCAATACTTTATTTTCCATCTGAATAATTGCAGCTGTTACTTCCTTCATATACTTATCATTACCAACCCTTCCAATTTTACTTCGTCCCCGGATAATAATGATCTAAACAAGCTATCGTCACCCTTCTTTTACTTGGATTTATATCGCTTATACTAAGGGATCTCTAATTCAACGTCAAATAATCCTTAACAAGGGCAAGCAAAAATTTCTCAAAGTGAAGGGGCCTCCCAGTAGTTTATACTTCTGAGATAGCCTCTTAAAAAAACCTTCCTAACCCTCTGAACCACAAAAACAAATTTGCCCTTCCTCTGCTAAGTCATCTGTAATTTTTCCTTCATTAATCAGCGCATGACTAAAATCGGGGGTCCCGTCCGCAAAGATTGTTTCAAAAGCATCCTTGTTGTTTATCATGATATTGGTGATAGCACAGACAACTTCGGACACTTTGTTTAATCGTTCTATCCACTGAAAGCAATAAAAATGAGTAACGGGATACCGCGATCCCTCCTTTGGGGGCGTAGCAAACCATACTGTGTAACTATATCCTTCATAAGACTCATCCTTACAACGATTAAACGTTGCAGTGTCAGGAATTGAAATCTTATTCCTAACTAATTTTACAGCGGTATTAGGCGCTACATCATTCTTCTGAACGTCAAGATTCTTTTTAAGAAAATTCACCACTGCAGCATCCGCCAGTGTACTAGTATCTCCCATTGCCCGCCCCTCGGCAATATCCTTAAGCAGACGCCTCATAATCTTTCCACTTCGAGTCTTAGGCAGTTCATCCGTTAAAAAAATGTCATCTGGTCGTGCAAGTGAACCAATTTTTAGAACAACATGAGCTTTTAGTTCAGAAATAAGTTCATCGTGAATTACAACTCCCTCTTTCAAACTGACGAAAGCAAATACCGCTTGGCCCTTTACTCCATGAGTTCTACCCACGCAAGCTGCTTCAGCAACTGATGGATGATCCACCAAAGCACCTTCTACTTCCGCCGTCCCAATCCGATGCCCAGAGACATTAATGACATCATCCACTCGCCCAATCACCCAAAAATAGCCGTCATCATCCCATTTTGCTTCGTCCCCTGTAAAGTATACGCCCTCAAACTGACCCCAATATGTGTCCTTATAGCGTTTATCATCACCATATACCGTTTTGAACATTGCTGGCCAGGGCTCACGAACCACTAAATACCCACCCTCACCTTTCGGTACTGGGTTACCCACATGATCAACAACTTCTATATGGACTCCAGGAAATGGAACTGTGCAGGATCCAGGTTTTAGAGGAGTAATACCTGGTACTGGTGTCATCATTATCATACCCGTTTCCGTTTGCCACCAGGTATCTACTATGGGACAACGTTCTCCTCCAATATATTTGTAGTACCACATCCATGCTTCTGGGTTAATCGGTTCTCCAACAGAACCCAAGAGCCGTAAACTCGAAAGTTCCCTTCCTAAAGGATGACTTTCCCCCCATTTCATAAACGTCCGAATCGCTGTTGGTGCAGTATACAAAATTGTAACTTTGTATTTCTCGACAATTTCCCAATACCGATCCTTTTCCGGATAATCCGGTGCTCCTTCGTACATAAGAATCGTTGCGCCATTCGATAATGGCCCATACACCAAATAACTATGTCCTGTTATCCAACCAACATCCGCGGTACACCAATAGACATCTTCTTCTTTTAAGTCAAATACCCATTCATGGGTTGTTGACACCCCAACCATGTAACCGCCAACAGTATGTACAATACCTTTTGGTTTTCCAGTAGTTCCGCTCGTGTAAAGAACAAAAAGCATATCATCCGTTTCCATTGGTTCGGCTGGACAGACCAGAGAGACGTTCTTAATGACCTCGTGATACCAAACATCCCGTTCTTCTTGCATTTCCACAGCCTGACCCGTCCGATTAACCACGATCACTTTTTCTACACAAGCTACAGTGCGAAGTGCTTGATCCACATTTTCTTTCAAAGGGATAATATTTCCACGACGATAACTCCCATCTGATGTAACGACAACCTTTGCCTGAGCGTCTAGGACTCTGTCTCTCAATGCCTCATAACTAAATCCACCAAATACAACAATATGCGGAGCACCAATCCTGGCACAAGCGAGCATCGCGATCACAGTTTCTGGAATCATGGGCATATAAATTGTGACGCGGTCTCCTTTTTCTACCCCATAAGACTTCAGCACATTTGCAAACTGAGATACCTCACGATGAAGATCCTGATACGTTAGGACTCTACGATCTCCCAGTTCTCCTTCGAATATAAGGGCTGCTTTATTTCTGCGCGCCCCATTTAAATGTCGATCTAAGCAATTATAAGCTGCATTTAATCTTCCACCGCTATACCACTTTACGAAGGGATGGTTTCCTTCTAGAACTTTGTCCCATGGTTTAAACCAGTCTAACCGTTTTCCCTGTTCGTCCCAAAACTTCAGCCGATCCTGCCCTGAATTATGAATTATAGGGTTTTGAATAATAGCCTTTGAACTAAATTCTGTAGGAGGGAAAAACAATCGCTTTTCCTCAAGTAATCCTTCTCGCTGTTTTTCTTTCATATAGTAACCCCCCCATTCTTTAACTGTTGTATAATAGATAACCTATTAATATTCTATGAATGAATAATATCTAATCAATCTACTTCATCCCAATCGTTAGACACCCACTTTGCTTAATTGGGTATGATGCCATACTTTGGTTCAGTGACGAAAGCACCCTTTGAGGAGAATATCGCCCCCGGTAACGATCTTCACCAAAAAGTTGTCACCGGGGACTAGATGTTCACTTTTTTATTCAGTTATTGTTTACTGTTTCATATAGTGGAATCCAGTTTCACAGTTATAGCATAGATTATCTGCTTCGATTGCCTTCTTAACTCTAACTCGAACCTCATCCGTACTATCGGGTTTAAATATAATTTGCTCCCTTTTTACCTCTACTCTTGATGATAAATGTTGTTTCGATTCTACACAACCCTGCTCATTTTGTTTTTTCGGACTACAAACAGTCATTTAAATTTCCTCCTTGTAAATATTTAAATAGTTTTTACGAAAGCACTTTAACAAGTATTAAAATAACCCTTATAACCCTTAACCTAACCTTAAACTTTAAATCCTAATTGTGATTCAATGTTTCAATATATAAAACACAGTTTCATTTTGGATTAATAGTATGATATCATATAATATGATATCTATCAATGAATTTTTTATATTTTCCAACAAAATGTGCAATAAGCTTGAGGTATTAATTGACCTTATACCAAAAGTTAATCATATATTAAAAGAACTAACGTCGAAAAGAGCAGAAATCTGTAACCGACCCCTACTCTTCTACTTTAAAAGAGATTATCCCATTATACGAGCTCTTATTATTTGCGAATTTTGGCTAATAACTGTGATCGCTTATCGGACTTAGCCTTTTCATATTCAGCCTTAGTAACACTTAAGCTATCCGTTGGAAGATTATTAGCAATCAGTTCAGCCTGCATATCGTTTAAGGTCTTGTTAAATTGGATGTCTACGTTAGCCTCAAGCTTATTTCCGGCTTGAATATATTTTTGGGCCAGCTCTGAGCGGTTCAATGTACCTGCTTTACTGCGCTGGACATACTCCTCAATGGCTGCTGAATACAAAGTATCTAAACGACTCAAGGCCACATTCTGTAAATGAATAAACTGTGGCTTATACTTAGTACTAATTTGGTCTTGAGTTAACAGTTTCTCGGTAGTATTTACTTTTACAGGTGGTTTCTGACTTTCACCCTGCTCATTAACCTTTTCCGGAGTTTTTGGACTAACAATCGTTTCAGGCAAATCCTCCACTGGTTTTACATCATTAACTGCTTCCGGTTTATTAACTACCTTTTCATCATCAAAGGACGTAAAAAATTCCGCCCCAAACTGGTTATCGAGTTGCTGTTGGATTTCCGGGTCCGGCTTAAAATATTTAGTGTACCCCCAAAAACCAACCATGGCTATAAGTAGAACCATAATACTAGTAAGTATAAAAAACTTCTTTTTCATAATGTCTCCAAACACTTAATTATTTTTATATTAAAATTATGCTCACTTACCTCTTTTCGCTGAACTCTCTGTTTTTCCTTCTATAAAGCTAAACCTTTTTAAAAAAGTTTACCTAGTACTCGCCCCATATTCATTTAGGCAATCCCTTTCGAACTCACCATCCAATGTAAATAACTAAAAAATAGTATATAATTAAGAAGGAAACATTCATTTGAGGTGATATAGACATGAACCCCATTGATAAATCGATTGTACAATCTGCTTTGGATAGTTTTCTAAACTTAAACGTATACCTCCATCTAGAAACGACCAATGGGGCCTACGCAGTGCATAGGAAAGAGAGCAACATGACTGTGGGGGCGTATATTCGTAACAGTCTTATCCGTTTTAGTCGTGGGACCATCATGGGTAATGGTCCTTACCGTGTCGGGCTCAAGATGGAACTCGGATGGGTTTACGCCGAAGGCCTAACCGATTTTGAGATAGACCCAGACGGTCGGCTATTACTCGCTGGCCATGATCAAGAGGGCCGACTGGCTGTAGCTTTAGAACTTAGTTTATCTCCGTTTGAACAGTAACGTTATCGCAGACCCTCTTGTCTCAAGGGTTATGACTATGGGTCAGTTTAAAATTACCGTGGGAGGAATATTTTTTGGAACAACACGTTCTCGTAGTTTTCCCCCATCCAGACGACGAAACGTTTGGCTCTGGCGGAACTATAGCAAAATTCGCAAAATCGGGTGTTCCGGTCACCTATGTCTGTGGTACTCTAGGACAAATGGGGCGCAATATGGGAAAACCATTCTTTGCTACCCGAGAATCGTTGCCGAGTATTAGAGAAGCAGAGTTGGAGGAAGCCTGCCAGGCGCTAGGCATTCAACACCTGATTAAACTTGGATTACGCGATAAAACGATCGAGTTTGAAGACCCAGAACTACTGATTAATAAAATCGAGCAAATCCTCCAAGAGGTTCGACCCTCCTTGGTCCTTACCCACTATCCAGGACATGCAGTACACCCTGATCACAATGCTCTGGGTGACATAACCATCCGGGCAATTTCTCGTCTTCCCGTTCAGAAACGCCCGATCGTGTATGCCCATGCTTTTGCTCGCGACTGTCAAAATGGACTCGGCCCGCCGGATATCGTCAATGACATTTCAGCCATGTCTGAAGTAAAACTTGCCGCAATCCGGGCCCATAGGTCACAATCACAAGTATTTTTCCCACATATCGCCGACGAGCAAGTCAAGAAAAAACAGTCGTCCAAGAACTCGTTTAGCCATATGCTCGAACGCGAATCTTTCTGGACCTACCGTTTTCCATTGATATAGTTAATATTACTTACGCAGTTCCTTGTAGGTAACTTGAGAGAGTTTCAAGAGGATTCCGCTAAACTTTAAGGCTGGGTCCTCTAAATTATGGTTTAGTGTTTTATACCAACTGCTTATCCTACTCTTCTTCCAAGTTGTTATAAAGTCTATTGACCAAGTTATAAAAGTTGGTTTTCTCTTCAAAATGCGGAAAATGCGCAGAATCATTAAAAACTATAAACTCTTTCGTTGGTGCAATTATGGTGTTAAAATAATTTTTTGAATTCTGAATGGGTGTTAAGTAGTCATAATTCCCGGACACAAAATAACACGGTATTTTTAATTCCGGGACCTCCTGGGGCAGCTTGCTTTGTTTAATGTCCTCCCACAATAGTTTATTAGATACTACTAACCCCGCAGCATATCGTACAGCATCCCCTAAATTATATTCGGGATTCAATAATAGCCCCGTAACCAAATCCACTTTTTCATTAATAAGTCTTACTGCACCACCATATTTCCAGACAAATTTTCTCTGAAACGGCTCTCTCTGATTTAATATACTTTCTCGACATGCTTCTATAGCTTTTATATCCCTTGATTTATTTCGGTTAGTTGCCTGCACTAAACAATATTCCAAGGCCTCCAGCTCCCCAGTCCAGAAATCGCCCACTTGTCCTATCCCTATATAAAATAAATATTTTTCTGGTGCTTGATATGCCGCTTTAATACCAACCATTGTTCCAAATGAATGTCCTACTAGAATTATTTTATCAGTCTTAAGTTCATCTCTTACATAATCGGTAAGGGCAAGCAAATCATCGACCAGTAGATTAATTGACAAATTAGAGTAATCCTCAGAAAAGTGATAAGATTTCCCTGATCCTCGTTGGTTATATTGGATTACTGTAAAATCTTGTTCTAATAAATCTTGATACTTTCTAACGTAATGAGTTTCCGGACAGCCAGGACCGCCATGTACAAATATGATAACAGGATTGTTTTTATCATTCCCTCTAATCATAACCTCTTGATTGCTGCCATTTATCTCTATTTGTTTTAATACACTAATACTGTTTTCATAACCCTTAATTTTTGGCGTCCATGTTGGCAAAAACAACCCTATTATTACAACGAACACTATAAAAATCATAATTCTTATAGTACTTTTTCTTTTCATATAACCACCATTCGTATCACTTACAGAGAATATTCCTGTAGAGACTTATATTTTGATTGCCTGCCTATATTATAACGCATAACAGCCAAACTGCGGAGTGGGTTCGACCGGTTTTTTAATCCCTATTAGGATCAATAGGGATCCTATGAAATCACACCTTTTCTTACAGAAACCATAATCGACCAAGGTGCTCCGCTCAAACACGCGAAACAACTTGGTCTTTTTAATAATAGTATCTGTCCCTTACTTCTTAAGTGAATAAACCATTTTAATGGGCTTTAACCAGATCCTTTAAAATCCTTTCAGCAGTTCTGGTAAAAAGGTAACAATTCCCGGAAAAATCATAAGCAGAGTCAAGCATAGTACAATTGTACACAGGAATGGCCATATACCTTTAAAGATGGTTTCTAAAGGAATTTCCGGGGCAACCCCTTTAATGATATAAACATTCATCCCTACTGGCGGAGTAATAACACCCATGGCAACTACCAAAACAACAACAACGCCAAACCAGATTGGGTCATATCCTAGAGTATCAACCACCACTGGGTAAAATATAGGAATAGTCAGTAAAATTAGTGCTAAAGCATCAATAAAGCATCCTAGTATAAGGTAGATGAAGAGAATCATACCCATAATAGCAAATGGTGGAAGAGGGAGCGATCCGACCCAATTTGCTAGTTCAAAGGGCACTCTGCTTACGGCCATAAACCGTCCAAAAATAACAGCTCCAGCAAGCATCAACATGATCATAGCGGTAGTTCGAGTTGTATCAATCAAGGACTTCTTGAGTTTTTCCCAACCAAGCCGCCTCTCTAAAAGACTAACAATCAGAACCCCGCCGGCACCTACAGCACCTGCCTCAGTAGGCGTAAACCAACCTGCAAATAAACCGCCGATCGATAGAATAAATACTGCCAAGGCTTCCCCCAGCCCTCCCCGAAGAGAACGAATTCTTTCGTGCCAACTTGATTTGATACCTGCAGGTCCTAAACTCGGGTTACGCAGAGTAAGCAAGTAAATCATGCCCATGTTTAAGAGCATTAGAAGAATCCCAGGAACAATACCTGCCATAAATAGGGTCCCTACTGACTGTTCTGTGGCCGTGCCATATAAAATAAATATAACACTTGGGGGAATCATAACCCCTAGAACGCCCCCTGCAGCAATACTAGCAGTAGATAATGACCTGTCGTAATTATATTTATCCATCTCAGGCAGAGCTATGGCCGCCATGGTTGCTGCTGTTGCGGTATTAGAACCACAAATTGCTCCAAAAACAGCACAAGCTGCTTGGGTTGCAATTGCTAGGCCACCCGGCAAATGTCCCACTAACTTGTAAGCAAAAACATAAAGACTCGTGCCAATTCCTGAATAATAAGCCAGAAACCCCATCCACACAAACATGGCAATGACACTTAGGGAGTAAGAAGTAAAGGTATTATATAGCTCTTTGGCCACCATGTCCAAGGATGCCGGTACTGAAGTAAGGTAGCTAAATCCTGCAAAACCAACAAGTGCCATGGAATAGGCAATGGGCATACGTATCATTACCAGTCCAAAGAAGAAAGCAATCCCAATTAGCCCTACTAAAAATACATTCATCGAGTCACCTTCTTAGCTGAGCCGCCCCCGAGAACTTCTCTTAACGAAATTAGGAACTTTACTAATAACACTAAACAAAGCCCCAACAGACCAAAAGCAACCAAATAAATAAAAGGGTAAACAGGTATTTCTGCCGAGGGTGAAACAAGCCCTTTCATCTTCATTGAGTAACCAAATTTCCCTAGGGACCAGACAGCTGCTGTCCACAGCATTAAAGAAGTTGCATTAACAAAAGTTGCTGTAATAGATTGAACGTTATGAGGAAAACGTTCAATGATAAAACTAACCGCGATATGGCCCTCTTGAAAAGCACAATATCCTAGAGCCAAGGCTACTCCCATTGCTGTTAAAAAGCCTACCAGCTCGTAAGTTCCTAAAATTGGTTGGTTGAAAACCGTTCGTAAAATAATATTTGCTACAATCAACAGCATCACGGAAAAAATACATAGTCCAGCTAATTTATCCAAGATACTGGTTACTCCTTTTACTATACTTGATAATTGTTTCAATTCCAGATTCCCCCCTCAGGATTTTACTGATACTCCTTGTTGTATTGATCGGCTAGATTTTGGACTTTTTCTAAAATTTCTTGGCCCTTCTGTCCCTTTTGATTCATTTGGGCTACATAATCATCCTGAATTGGTTCTATTAAGCGAATCCATCGATCCTGTTCTTCTTTAGAAAGAGTAATGACTTCCATCCCTTTTTCGTCGACTGCATACTTTAAAGCAGACTCATTTTGTTTATCCCATAAACCCATGGCAACTTCTTCAAAAAACTTCTGATTTACCCCTTCGATCGCTTTCTGATCTTTAGGATCCAGGGAGTTCCATTTGTCTTGGTTCATGGTTATATAAAATAAATTATTATATATAAAGGGCGTCAACGTCAGATATTTAGTAACTTCCGCCTGTTTCCAACCCTGCAAGACCTCAATCGGACCTAAATTCCCCTTTGCGACACCCTTCGATAATGCTTCGTAGGCTTCAGATTGGGCCATCGAAACCGGCATGGCTCCAAGAGCTGTAAGACTTTTTGCGCTAAGACCGGTAGCCCTAATTTCTAATCCTTTTAAATCACTCAAAGCACGTACAGGTTCTTTCGTATATAAATCCCCAGGGCCTGTTGTAAATACCATCATCAGCTTTGTATCCTGAACCTCCTTAGGATTTAGCTGTCTGATCCCTTCCCAAGCAACTTTACTGGCAGCCTTGGAATTGGCATACTTAATACCCGGCAGTTCAAAAACTTCCAAAACGGGAAAACTGCCCCTTGTATAGGAAAAACATGAAAGACCAAGATCAGCAATTCCATTGATAACTCCATCATAAACTGCGTCAGCCTGCAATAACGTCTGTCCCGGATAGCTAGTAATTGTCACTCTGCCTTCAGTTGCTAGCTGGACCGCTTTGCCCCAAGGCTGAATTAACTCTTTCTCAGCTGGGTGTGTAGCGGGAAAGAAATGTGCTAATTTTAGCTCGACTGTTTGAGATTTCGTTTCATTCGGATCAGCAGAAACCGCTGCAGTCTGTCCGCAACCTGATACAAAAACCAAATTTAGTGCCATCAATCCCAGTACAATTCCTCTTCCTAATGACTTAAGCTTAATTGACTTACATAACCTTTTTTTCACAATCATCTCTCCTTTTTAGTATTGAAAATAAAAAAAACTCCTACCATAGGAGTTAGAAAAACAGAGCAAGGCCCCACATCCGTCATAAAATACACGGACACAGAGAATAAACCCATCCTTATTTCCTACCGTCCTACAATTATCCTACACTTTAAAACAACGATCTACCATTACTACAACTCTACATTTACCGTTACTACAATCCTACATCAGCATTACTAAATCCTACTCGAAACACTTACTAAATATTATATGTGTTCCACTTTATAAATTACCATACTACTTCGTAAAAATTTAGTTAAGCAAATTTTACGAAGGGGATTATTTTTTAGAAACCTAAACAATTCACCTTATATATCTTCTACATCTTCACGTTATTTCCTCCCTATAATAGCAAAAATAATCAAAAATAGAATTGGCTCGCCATTATCTATTCTCAATACTCCAAGCATATATTGGCCCTCAACTTATAGAATGACTATCTATTTACCTGATAGTCATTACTACTCCTTAAAGAATTAGCAAATTGTAAACTAATTAAGTTAAATCATTTAGGTAAATTAACGGATTTACTAACTCCTGCGTCTGCAATCCATCATAACATTCTGATTATAGATCTTTTCAGAAACTTCTTGTCTAGATATGGAAGGGTTTAAATTAGGTAAGTTTAAATCTCTAATCGTGGAAGACTGATTACTATCATATTCTTGAGTGGCTTGATTGAAATAGCCTGAGTTTTTCAAGACAACGTATGCTGCTCTAAGCTTGCGTGGTAAAAAGTATAGTCCCTCAATCTTTAAGGGTTTTCCCGCCCCAGGAAGATTTTTGAAATCACCTCTTGCTATAGCTTCTTGAATTCTACGTTCAGTGAGAATACTAAAGATATCCTTCATGTTGCTATCCCCTCACTTATTTTATCCATTAGGACATAGTCGTCCACTTTGGCGGGGTAGAGTCCTTCAACGCCAGGGATTCCTTTAGGGGAATCTAGAGCTCAGCAAAACCTACCTTCATTGCTAAATATTTTTAAAGGTTGGGCTTTTGGCGATCCTTCATCTCAAAGTCTCGAAGTCCGGTTATAACTAAACGAGCTTTCCTTTGTATACTTTTTATATTATATGTAAGCGGTGGAACAAGCATCGTCGTGTAGATCAACCTCCCCTCTGATATGCTAA
>JADQBO010000459.1 GCA_016278585.1 Desulfosporosinus sp. | reverse complement strand
GACAACAAAAATGTTGTCAATAACCCCGTCCCCTTGTCATGCCTGCCCGTCCCTGACACCCGTCCGCTTTACACTTGTTCTTGGTATACACTGCTTATATACTATGGCATAATATATAGGAGAGAGAATTACCCAATGATTATGCATCAAAGGTTGAGCAGATTAGGCCAATGGAGAAGAAAGCAATGAAGAATGATCTAACAGGAAAAATTCATAGATTAGGAATTATGGGCGGGACTTTTGACCCTATACATTATGGGCATTTAGTTGCTGCGGAAATGGCCCGGGCTGAGTTTAAGTTGGACAAAGTCCTATTTATACCGACAGGGACGCCCCCCCATAAAAAACGCAGGGACATCTCTGCTGGCAAATTGCGCTATGAGATGGTCAAATGTGCTATTCAGGATAATTCAGCGTTTGATATTTCAGCCCTGGAAATTGAGAGGGAAGGCCCGTCTTATACGGTTGAAACGTTACGTGTTTTACGCCGTAAATGGCCAAACCATGAACTTTATTTTATCACAGGGTCAGATGCCCTTTTAGAGATTTTTTCTTGGCGTGAGGCTGAAGAAATCTTTAATTTGATCCAATTTATCGGTGCAGCTCGACCAGGATTTGATGCGAGTGATTTTCTGCTTAAGGTTCAACAGGAACATCCGGAGACTCAGGGAAAAATTCACTATCTGGAAGTCCCTGCCTTAGCGATTTCTTCGACAGATATTCGAGCGCGAGTTCAACGTGGAGAGCCGATCCGTTACCTTTTGCCGGAGTCTGTTCGTCTTTTTCTTGAACAAAGGGGATTATATAAGGGGAAGGCATAAAGTCTTCTTTATAAATATAGTTTTGATAATTATCATTTACGTTTGTTCGCATACTCTTTCTAGATTTGACCATACTAAAAACGTTCAGAAATTAATACAAGACAAGAGGTGACAGTTATCATGACAACAACACTTTATGTCGGAAATCTTCCGTGGAATACGACAGCAGAAGAACTTGGTCAATTTTTTAGTGAGTATGGTCAGGTTGAAAGCAGTCGGATTATTACCGATCGTGAAACTGGCCGTTCCAGGGGATTTGGATTTATCGAAGTCGAGGAAATGGATGCAGCACGTATAGCGGAAGAGTTAAATGGCAAAGATTTTGGTGGAAGACCGTTAACGGTCAATGAAGCTAAACCGAGACAAATGTAATACCCTGCCGACTGTAAGGGAGACCTCTGACATGCTTGTAGGGGGTCTCCCTATTATTTTTTGCATCATAGTCGTTTAATTGTTAAAATAGATAATTAAAGAGAATTGTGAGAGATAAAAGGAGAGCGGAGATACGTGATGTTACAGGTGGAAGTACTGAGGGATCTGGCGGCTCGTGTTCTTTCAGAGGAGCGGTTTAATCATACATTAAAAGTGGCAGATTGGGCGGAGGAGTTAGCTCGACATCACGGGGTTGACCCGGTCAAGGCCCGTTGTGCGGGGTTAGTGCATGATTTGGCTAAAGAAATTCCTTTAAATAATCAGTTACGGTTCGCGCGTCGGTGGAATTTGCTTAAATATCCTGAGGATGAACAGAGCCCATATGTCTTGCATGGATCTGTGGCCGCTTATTGGTTGGAGCATTATTATGGGTTAGATGATGTAGAGGTTTTGGCGGCTGTTGCTAATCATACGTTAGGGAGGCCGGGGATGGGTCAATTGGAGATGCTCATTTACAGTGCTGATCTAACGGAAGCTGACCGTGATTTTCCAAAGGTGGACTTTTTGCGTCAATCCTTGTATGATAACTTAGAAAAGGGTACGTTAGCCTGTGTTGAACACACTTTAAGATATTTGAGAGAAAGCAAACGCCCAATTCATCCCTTAACTCAATTGACGTTTGAGGATTTACAAAGGAGGCAAAATGTTGGAACTGGATCAAAAAATGCTTAATGAAGTGGTCGGTTATGTCGAGGACAAGAAAGGTGGAGACATTACCCTTTTGAGTTTAAAGGGAATTTCCATGGTTACGGATTACTGCTTAATTGTAACTGGAAATACGACGACTCAGGTTAAAGCGATCACTAACCATTTAGAAGAAAAGTTACCGGAGATGGGAATCCCGGTTGTTCATCTTGAAGGATTACCAACGGCCAATTGGGTCTTAATGGATTGTGGCGGAGATTTAGTGATTCATGTGATGACTCCAGATCAACGTGAGTTTTATCAGCTTGAACGTCTCTGGAAAGATGCGCAAGTCGTATCTATTGATCCGATTGAGCATTAAACACACCTTAAGGATAGCAATCAATATTAATGGGATTTAAATAAAACACGTAAAAGGCAATGATAGGGAGTAGTACTGTGGAACCCTCTATTAGAGAGACGGCGGGAGGTGCAAGCCGTTGTTGGGGACTTTAGGAACTCACCCTGGAGCTGTGTTCAGGTTACAATGGACATCGGTGCGAACCGTTAAAATCCCTTAAAGCACTATTAAAATTGGGTGGTACCACGGGAGTATATCTCTCGTCCCTTTAGGGACGGGAGATTTTTGTTTTCGGGATCCTGGGCCCAGCGCGTACGGCTTGGCGTTAGTCGAGGTTTCTTTATTTTTTTTAAGTTTATATTATTTTCTAAGGGGGAAGATTTTGATGCAAGAGAAGTACTCGTTTTCTGACATTGAATCGAAGTGGCAGAAAAAGTGGGTAGAGAACAAAGCTTATAAGACGGAGGAAAATTCCTCAAAACCGAAGTACTATGCTTTGGCTATGTTTCCTTATCCTTCGGGTGATCTTCATATGGGGCATGTGCGTAATTACTCAATCGCGGATGTTATTGCTCGTTATAAACGGATGACCGGCCATAATGTTCTTCACCCCATCGGGTGGGATGCCTTTGGCTTGCCAGCAGAAAATGCTGCTATTAAGCATCAAACTCCTCCGGCGGACTGGACCTGGAAAAATATTGCAAACATGCGACGCCAGCTTCAAGAGATGGGGATTTCCTATGATTGGGATCGGGAAATGGCGACCTGTCACCCGGGCTATTATAAGTGGACTCAGTGGTTGTTCCTAGAATTTCATAAACATGGGTTGGTGTATAAGAAAAAGGCTGCTGTAAACTGGTGTCCGTCCTGTGCCACAGTGCTTGCCAATGAACAAGTGGTGGACGGAGGGTGTGAGCGGTGTGATACCTTAGTTACTAAGAAAAGTTTGGAACAATGGTTTTTCAAGATTACAGATTATGCGGATGTTTTGCTTGACGATTTGGATAAGCTGCCGGGGTGGCCTGAAAAGGTCAAAACTATGCAACGTAACTGGATTGGCCGTTCTGAAGGAGTGGAAGTGCAATTCGCCTTGGAATCACGCCCGGAGAAGATCTCGGTGTATACAACTCGGATTGACACTTTGTTTGGGGTAAGCTATGTGGTTTTAGCTCCAGAACATCCACTCGTCCTTGAACTGGTAAGTGGGACAGACTATGAGGCCGATGTGTTGGCCTTTATTGAAAAAATGAATGGTCTTAATGAAATAGCCCGAACGTCTACGGATGCAGAAAAAGAAGGACTGTTCATTGGGGCGTATTGTCTTAATCCGCTGAGTGGAAAAAAAGTGCCGATTTGGATTGCCAACTATGTTCTTTTAGAATATGGAACGGGTGCCGTTATGGGCGTGCCAGCCCATGACGAAAGGGACTTTGAATTTGCCACGAAGTATAGCCTAGAGATTAAAACTGTTATCCTTCCTCCCGAGAGTTCGACAGAAGAGAAAGATCTGCCGCTCAAGGCTGCTTACACTGGGGATGGGGTTATGGTCAACTCCGATGCTTTCGATGGACTTAGCTGTGATGAGGGCTTGGAACGGATTGCTGATGAGGCGGAGCGCTTAGGTATGGGTCAGCGTAAGGTGAATTTCCGTCTGCGTGATTGGCTTATTTCCCGACAACGTTATTGGGGAGCCCCTATTCCCATGATTTATTGTTATTCCTGTGGAACAGTACCCGTTCCGGAAACCCAGTTACCCGTGATGCTTCCACCGGATGTGGTCTTTAAATCAGGAGAAAATCCCCTCGCTACATCTTCTGAGTTCATTGAAACAACCTGTCCTAAATGTGGGGGGGCTGCTCGGCGTGAAACGGATACCATGGACACGTTTGCTTGTTCCTCGTGGTATTTCCTCCGTTATACTGACCCTCGTAATACTGAGGAGGCGTTTTCAAAAAAAGCGGTTAATCAGTGGATGAATGTGGATCAATACGTTGGCGGAGTGGAACATGCCATTCTCCACCTGCTCTACGCTCGTTTTTTTACAAAGGGCTTAAAGGATTTTGGTTATTTGGAAGCGGATGAACCTTTTCAAAACTTACTCACCCAGGGTATGGTTTGTATGAATGGCTCTAAGATGTCTAAATCGAAGGGGAATGTCGTTAGTCCCGGGGCTATTATTGGGAAATACGGAGCAGATACGGCGCGTTTATTTATTCTGTTCGCAGCACCACCAGAGAGAGACCTGGAGTGGAGTGATCAAGGGGTTGAAGGGTGTTATCGTTTTCTAAATCGAATTTGGCGCTTGGTGGCTCAATACGAGCCTCTTTTAAGGGAAGATCAAGGTCGTGCATTGGTTTCTACAGACTCCCCGGACAGGTGGGAGAACTTGGACGATGTTAGTAAAATAATGCGTCGCCATACGCACTTGGCTATCCAAAGGGTAACGATAGACATTGGAAAGCGTTACAATTTCAATACGGCAATCAGTACTATTATGGAATGGGTTAATGCTTTGTATATCTACAAGGAGCAGCCAACAGCGGACGCTGCGGTTGGTCGAGAGGCCTTAGAGAGTATTCTTATTCTGCTTGCCCCGATTGCTCCGCATATTACGGAAGAACTTTGGTGGGAACTTGGCCAATCAGAGAGCATCCATGTTCAGCCCTGGCCAGAAGTAGATGGAGCCGCACTCGTACAAGATGAAGTGACAGTCATTCTTCAGGTGAATGGGAAAGTTCGTGATCGAGTGCAAGTGTCTGCAGAAATTTCAGCGGCCGAATTGGAAACGTTAGTGCTTGCTCAGCCCAAGGTTGCGGAATGGACTCAAGGAAAAAATATCGTTAAAATCATTACGGTTCCGGGTAAGCTGGTTAACATTGTTGTCAAGTGAGGATTTTGCTTGAATTAAGGGGATGTATCGAAACGTTAGGTTTTGATACATCCCCTGATTTTGTGAGGACGAGGTAAAATATTTTTTTAGGGGAGGGATTAAAGATTTTTCATAGAAGTATTAATAGACTATAGAATTCGGTGGATTCTGGAACAGAGGAGGAAAGCACATTGATATTAAAGAAAAAATTCACTTGGGTTGCGTCGTTACTAACGTTACTACTTGTTTTAACGGGGTGTACTCAGAATCAGCAGGCAATTTTTGATGCTGCCATGAAAATGCAAAATGTGACGTCTTTGCAGCAACAGACGACGATGACGTTTGAATTAACTGGCTCAGGGTTTGATCCTGCTGTTCAGCAACAAGTTGATACGGCTACGGCATTTATGAATCATGCGAAATTAAACCTCATTGTAAAAACCAGCGGCAATGAAGAGAGAACTGTTAGTAAATCACAAGTCGACATGGACTTAAGCTTACAGGGGATGAACATAACCATGCCTGTTTGGGTAGACTCGGATTTGACCGGAGATACTCCTAAAGTCATTGAGATAATAAAACTTCCAACAATAGCAAAAGCGTCTTTGCCTCCACAGTTTGCTAGTAAAGACTATGCGGTACTGAATCCCAGTAATATGGGTACTCCTGGATTAAGCAGTTTCAACATGTCTAAGCTTACTGAATTAAGCAAAAGTCTACAAGCAAAACAAGTTACGTTTCTGACTAGTTATGCCCAACGGTTTAATCCGGATCTTAAGGTTATTTCTAAGGGAAGTCAGTACGTGCAAATTAACGATGAAAGCAAGTTAGCACAACTTTATGAACTAAAACTGAATGACGCTGAATTAAAGGCGTTTGTTCGATACACTGTCAATAATTTTACCCAGGACAAAGAGGCTATGATGTTTGTTAAGGAGTTCATGGGTTCTATACTGGAAATTAGTCAAGTTCCAGAGGCCAATACCTCAAGTCAATTTGATCAAGCCTTTGAAGAATTTGAGGTTAACAAACAAGAGTTTCTAACACAGTTTAATACTGTTATGGGTGAATTAGAAGATGTTACCATTTTGGGTAATCAAGGACTTGAGTTGCAATATGCTATTGTAGACGGGTATGCAGTCAAAAAAAGTGGGGTTCTAGATCTTAAAGTAGATTTGGCCCAAATTAAAGAATTGATGGAAACTTTAAATCCACAACTAAGTTCGACTGACGATGCAATGGGTAGTTTGAGTCTAAAGGTTAACTTTAGTACAGTTACTTCTGATCTTAACAGTCCGCTAGAGATTCAGATTCCAGACGTCAATGAGAATAACTCCTTTGATTACATGGATTTAATAAAAACTCTTACTCCCCGTCCAGCACGTGTAGCAGGGGAGGATGGATACAAGACAGCTAGAGCCATTGCCGAGGAGTATAATAATGGTCAAAACAAAGCTGTTATTTTAGCATCGGGTCTTAACTTTTCAGATGCATTATCCGCAAATATCCTGTCTAATAAGTTTAATGCCCCAATTTTACTTGTAGGAGCTACAGTGGAAGAGTCCTCGGAAGCCTTTGAATACATTGCGTTACATTCTAATCCAGATACAAAAGTATATATTATCGGTGGGACTGGGGTAATTGGCACGTCGTTCGAAACAGAACTTATTAAGAGTGGACGTGGAAATATCGAACGATTAGGCGGATTTGATCGTTACGACACAGGAATCGCTGTGGCGGCTAAGGCTGATGTAAAGCCTGGAACGCCAGTGTTCCTAATTTCTGGCCAAAGCTTTCCAGATGCGTTAAGTGCTGCAAGTTTTGGAGGGGCGAAACAGTACCCAACCCTTTTAGTTGGTAAGAATTTTCTTGCAGACAAAACCAGAGACTATATAGTGAGTAATAAGCCTTCTATTGTGTATATCGTTGGTGGAGTATCGGCTATTTCCCAGACTTTAGAAGCTCAAATTAAAGAGTTAGTGCCTTCAGCTACTATTATTCGTCTAGCAGGAAATGATCGCTTTGATACAGCTGGTGCCGTACTTAACGAGTTTTCAACTCACCCACAGACGGTCTATTTAGCAAATGGGTTTGACTATCTTGATGCGATTGCAGGTAGTGCCTTAGCGGCTAAGGCTGAAGCCCCAGTGCTTTTGATTGATCCCACTTTAGAAACACTTCCACCCGCAACTGAGGCTTACCTCATAAAACTTAGAGATGCTGGTAGTCGTCCGGTGGTACGGGCGCTAGGTGGAGCAGTTGTTGTTCCAGATCGTCTTATACAACAGGCTGAAAAGGTTCTTTATGGAGAGTAAGAATTTAATGATTTGAATCGGATTAAAAATTGTACCCTATAGAGTAGACCTAAAAGTCCACTCTATAGGGTACAATTTTTGTTAGTCTTTGGAAGACTAAGGTCAAACGAGTTGTTTACTTTGCCGTAACCATTTTTTGTTCAACTTCTTTTAACGTTTGCATAACGAGTTTTAGTTTCTTCCGAATTCCTTTAAGACTTTCTAGGAGGCTATAAACAACTGGTACGACTACGAGAGTTAGAACCGTTGAGGACAATAATCCTCCAATTATGGTTATTGCCATTGGGGCTTGAATCTCAGTTCCTTCCCCGAGTCCCACAGCTAAAGGCATGAGACCCAAAATCGTAGTCAAGGCTGTCATGAGAATCGGACGGAGTCTTGTCGTTCCAGCTTGAATAAGAGCAGCACGTACAGGGACGTTTTGTTTGATGAGTTTATTTGCATAGTCAATAAAGACAATGGCGTTGTTGACGACGATCCCCACAAGAATAATAATTCCCATGAACGCTGTGATGCCAAAGGTTTGCCCAGTTAAGAGCAACCCTCCGGTTACCCCTATCATTGCTAGAGGTAAGGTTACTAAGATAATCACTGGATGAATTAGCGACCCGAACTGGCTCGCCATAATCATATAAACAAAT
Organism: Desulfosporosinus sp.; assembly: GCA_016278585.1. Lineage (GTDB taxonomy): Bacteria > Bacillota > Desulfitobacteriia > Desulfitobacteriales > Desulfitobacteriaceae > Desulfosporosinus. The sequence goes on along the minus strand of JADQBO010000459.1, from coordinate 6,869 downwards.
ATAACGGAAAGGATTATCGCCAGGGTTAAACTTTTAAAGGCTTCATCCATCATTTCAGTCCCGCCAACCATTTTTATTGAATACATAGTTTCGTTGATGCTTAAGTCTTGAACCATTCCATCCAGTTCAGTTTGGATTTGGTTACTGATTGTCCCCATATCCACATTTTCGAAATTAGCATAAAGGGTTGTGGCATCCTGTTGATTATCCCTAGCAATGGTCGTAGGGCTTTGACCTTCAACCACGGTTCCAAGCTCTTTAAGGGCGACTTTTGTTCCTAAAGGACTTGTGATTTCTAGGTTTTCCAGGGCTTTTTTAGAATTATCAAGACCCTGAATTTTTACGCGAACATCCTTTTCAACGCCGCTATTACTTAATTTTGTAGCAACTTGACCTTGAATGGATTGGTTTACAAACGTCGCAATTTGATGCGTGGTTAGACCATGATTCATGGCCTTTTCCTTATCAACAATAAACTGATATTCCTCTTTGCTGGTTTCCATACTATTAGAGACCGTTGTGACTCCTTTAATCGTTTTTAGGCGAGTACTTAATTCCCCAACATACTCTTTAATGTTAGACGAGTTAGGTCCTGTCACCAAAATTTCTGCGGCAGAGGCTTGTCCACTCATGGCTTCCATTGAGTTACTTAGCTTGTAGCCTAGGTGTATTTCCTTTGAGATAGTACTACTGAGTTTATTCTTTAAGTCATTCATGACCTTATCCGTTGGTCTGGTTCTTGAGTCGCTATCTATAAGAGTGATATTAAGAGAAGCCGTTTCTGCTCCTCCAGCGTTCATCAGAGGATTGGCGTTACCTACCACTGCAGTCACAACATCCACTTCTTCAACATTTAGGGCAACTTTTTCGATGTCCTCGACGACCTTTAGGGTACTTGCAAGGTTTGATCCTTGTGGAAGGCTAACATTAATCGTGAAAATTCCTTCGTCCTGGGCCGGAATGAATTCTGTGCCAATTCTTGGGATTAAGGAGAGCGATCCTGCAAGGAGAGCAACTGCCAGAATCACGGTGACTAAACGGTGGTCTAATGCCCAAGTGATGACGTTTTTATAAACTTGATTTTCCCTGGTTCTTTTTACGTTTTGTTCCTTGATGAGCATTGCTGCCAAAGAGGGAATAACGGTTAAGGCTACAGCTAAAGAGGCAAGTAAAGAAAAAGTCACTGTTAAGGCTAGCTCTTTAAATAAGTCCCCGACTAATCCGCCGATAAAAGCAACCGGAAGGAACACTGCAATTGTCGTTAAGGTCGATGCGGTTATCGCCCCAGCAACCTCAACTGTACCATCAATTGCTGCAGTAAGGCGGGTCTTATTTAAGGAGATATGACGATAAATGTTTTCGATGACGACAATAGCGTTATCAACCAGCATACCTACTCCTAAAGCCAATCCTCCTAGTGACATGATATTGAGGGTAAGACCAGAAAAATACATCATGACAAAGGTAGCAATTACGGAAAAGGGGATTCCGATGGCTACGATAATGGTTGAACCGACTGATCGTAAAAAGACAAGGATCATGATCATTGCAAACAATCCACCAAAGAGTAAGGCAGAGGATACATTCCCTACCGACTGACCAATAATTTCCCCTTGGTCAGAGGATACTGTAAAGTTCATATTGTTATAATCTTGTTTGAAACTGTCGATGACGACTCCAACTTCTTTAGTAACCTCAACAGTATTGGCAGTTCCTTCTTTCTGGATACTGACCATCAGACTTTCCTGTCCGTTGGTGCGAGCAATTGAATTAATATCTTTCTTAACCATCTCGACCTTAGCGACATCTGCTAACGTGAGGACTTTCACGGTATTTCCATCGGGAATCATACTAAGGGGTAACTGCCGCAGGGTATCAATGGAATTGACTTTACCCATCACTCGTAAATTTAACTCTTTATTATCTTGAGTTATTACCCCGCCAGGATAGGTTAAGTTATTGGCCTGAATCATTTGGGTTATTTTTTCTTGGGTTAAATTATTATGGTTTAGTTTAGCTTGGTTTAAGTGGACTAAAATCTCTTCGTTAAAGCCTCCGTCAATAGAGACACTGGCAACCCCTTCAATTGTTTGAAGCTGGGGTACAAATTGATGCTTGACAATGGCCTGCAACTCCTCGAGATTTTGACCGTTAGCAATTGAAAGCTGCATAACCGGAAGCATGGTTGGATCAAACTTAACGATCATGGGTCGTCCGACGCCATCGTCTAGGGTCAATTGATTCAGTTTCGAGGTAATGTCCTCTCTGGCTTCTGATACATCCATCCCCCAGTCATATTGCACGATTACTAAGGAGGTATTGGTACTGCTTCTTGACTGGAGGGATTTTAGACCCGGGGTAGTACTGACCGTTTTTTCCACTGGTTTGGTAACCATTTCTTTTACTTCTTCGGGGCCCGCTCCAGGGTAATTCGTGATCACTGCTAAAACGGGAGGATTAATATTGGGCATTAAGTCTAATTTTAGATTTGAGAAAGAAACAACCCCTAGAATGATAACGAGAAGCATCATCATGATAGTTGTAATTGGATTACGAACTGAAAATTTCGATAGATTCATGGGTGTAGTCTCCCTCCTGATTGAGTATAATTCTGGCTAATTTTTCGGTGATAATGACCAATAATTTCATTTCTTCGGGTTCGAGCTTGGAAAAATACTGTTTGAACCATTGTTTTCTTTTGCTTTCCGATAGATTGAACACCTGACATCCCTTATCGGATAATCTAATATTGACCGTTCGGCGATCCTTTTCATCCCGTTCCCTAATGATTAATTCATTCTTAGATAACCGATCCATCATAGCGGTAATAGCCGCAGGGTTAACCCTATGCTCATTAGCAAGCTCGGATACTGTACATCTTTCTCGTTGGGAAAGTATTCTTAAAACGAAGAATTGATCGGTGGTTAAGCCCTGTTCTAAGTGATCTGATAACTCAGGGGCTAGTTTATTAAGGGCTAGATAACAGGCTTCTTCTAAACGACCAATGTAATGATCGATAACTTTCTGATCAACGGTTGCTCCATTTTGTTGATGTGTATTTTTCGTCACTTAACCACCTCATCATTAATTAGGTTAACAAACATTTAATGACTTTAAATATACATTACTTTAATTAATTCTTCATTGGTAAGTAATTCATGGCTTAGTATATTTGTCCTATAGCTAACGGCCTTGGAATACAAGTGTCCTCAATCCACGTTGTTCGTGTGAGGACGCTTTTTGATGGTTGTGACACTCAGGATTTTGGATACTGAGTTTTTACATAGCCCCTTCATTAGACTATTATACGGAAATATGTAGATATGCTGTCTTCATTAAAATACATACTATAGGAAGGTTGGTTTTGCTGTGAATGGTTAGTAAGGTTGGGAATATAGTATTAGAAAGAGTAGATTCAGGACTATAAACGTAGGATAAACTTGGTAATATTTGGATACAAATCCTAGGATGGGTGAAGAAGGGGTGTATATAGTTGCAAAAAGTATATGTACTCGATTCAAGTGTGTTACTGCATGACCCTAACGCAATATTTCAATTCCAAGAGAATGAAGTGATTATACCTTATGTGGTTTTAGAAGAGGTGGAAAGCAAGAAACGTCTTTTAGAGAATGTAGGTCGAGCGGCCCGCGAGGCCATTCGTTATCTTGATCAGTTGCGAGATAAAGGACAGCTTTCTCAGGGTGTTCTTATACCAAACGGAGGAAAAGTACGGATTGAGTTGAATCATTATTCTAACGAGATTTTACCATTGAACTCAGATATGGCGTTGGCGGACAATCGGATCCTAGCGGTGTCTCTGAGTTTAACCCATGAAGAAGAACGGCCTGTTGTCTTAGTCACGAAGGACATTGCCATGCGTATCAAAGCGGATGCTTTAGGAATTTTAACGGACGATTATCATAATGATAAAGTGGCTTTGCCGCCTATTAGAGAGGAAATATTGAGACTGCCAATTGAGGATGCTGACGTTGCGGAACTTTACCAAAATAGGTACATTCCACTTCAGACAGCGTTATCCCCGAATCGATGTGTGAAGGCGGTATTGAGTGATAATAGTGTCTTACCACTCGTATCTTCTATCGATGGAAAGAAACTAGTTTATAACATGGGGAAAGGTCTGGCTCCCTGGGATATCAGACCAAAAAATTTGGAGCAATCCTGGGCTTTGGAAATGCTCAACAATCCTGAGATTAAGTTAGTTAATTTAATGGGACCAGCAGGTACAGGCAAGACGTTACTTGCCTTGGCGAGTGGCTTAGAGCAAACTATTCACGCCGAGATTTATATCAGGATGCTTTGCGCTCGTCCGATTGTTCCCTTTGGCAAAGATATAGGGTTTCTTCCCGGAGAAAAGGATCAAAAGGTTCGTCCGTATATGCAACCAATTTATGATAACCTTGAGTATTTGCTACGGTCACGGCGAGAGAAAGAGCGCGAGAGGGGCAGTGAATCTCTGATCGATAGCGCCGTTGACCTTCTCATCAAGAAACGGCAACTTGAAATTGAAGTACTCACCTATATACGTGGTCGAAGTATTCCCAATCAATATATCATTATTGATGAAGCTCAAAATCTTTCAGCTCATGAGGTGAAGACGATAATTACACGTGCAGGTGAGGGAACGAAGATTGTGCTTTGTGGGGATCCGGATCAAATTGATCATCCTTATCTAGATAAAGAGAGTAATGGATTAGCCCATCTTGCCTCACGCTTAACCGGGCAATCTTTCTATGGTCAGGTTCGGCTGATTCGTGGAGAGCGGAGCGAGCTTGCGACAAGGGCGGCGGGGTTACTCTAGGGAGGCGAGGACGCGAGGAAGTGAGGAAGTGAGGAAGTGAGGAAGTGAGGAAGTGAGGAAGTGAGGAAAAGAGGAAAGGCGGAAAAGAAGGAAAGGCGGAAAAGAAGGAATGGAGGAAAAGAAGGAAAGGAAGCGCAGGGATGGTTCTTGGGCGTTCTTTATGATTAAATCGGCTCGTAAGCACTGATTTTTCATTTGTTCGACAGGATTAACTTATCTTCGCGGCAGGAAAAAGAAGGGATTAAGCGAAATCAGAATGGAATTAGCGAAATGGAATGAATGATGCTGCTGAAGGAACGGGGGAGCTGTCAATGGAGCGAAAGCTTCGTTATGCTTGGTGGGTTGTGCTCGGTGGTGTGGTGGTTATAGCGATTTGGAAGCTCTTTCTTCCTCATGGCTCTAATGCCTATGTTCAAAAAACGGTGACAAGTCGAGAGATTGTAGTCTATGTGGCAGGGGCCGTCGAGAAACCAGGACTGGTTCATTTAGCGCCGGATGCCCGTGTGGATGATGCATTGAAACAGGTTAGGTTGTTGCCGGAAGCGAACTTAGAGAGCATGAATCCGGCTGAGAAACTTAAGGATGGTCAAAAGGTGAATGTTCCCTTTAAGATTGTGCTTATTCCTCCGGAGTCTACAGAGGCAGTAGCTTCAAGTAATCCTGGAAGTATGAGTTCAGTGCCCACTACGGCTCCGAAACCTGTAGCGGTTCCGGTGACGTCAGAAGGGAAAATAAACATAAATACTGCTGGTGCTGCCGACCTGGACAAGCTGTCTGGGGTTGGACCAGCATTAGCGGAGAGGATTATTCAGTACCGGACGGAGCATGGACCCTTTGCTAAAGCTGAAGACATAGAGAACGTTTCTGGGATTGGGCCCAAAACCTTCGAGAAGATGGCTTCCCAAGTAACGGTTGGACCATGAAAGATCCTTGGATTAGACGAGGGGTAGCCCTCTTGCTGGGAGGACTTAGTGGGGCGTACATCCCAGTACAGGGGCGTTTGTGGATTTTTGGAATTCTTGTTCTGTTAGGGATACGCCTTATAGTTTGGCGTCCGCGTGACTTTTTTGGCCGAGTGTTTCGTCCTGAGATTCCGCTGCTGGCAGCAAGTCTTTTACTAGGTTTTGTTTACGGTGCACTTGCTGATCGTACATTACCGGAACCTCTTATTTTAGATCGGGTTGAGGTCGTTGGTTTGCTAAGGGATTGGAATTTAGCTGAGGATAAGAGTGTTGGAATTATTCAGGTTGAGGAAGGAGAGGTTAAAGGTCAAGCCTATCGGTTAAGTGTTTATCCTGACCAATCGGGTCAAATTTCCAGTGAGTGGGAACGGGTTCAGCCTGGAGACTATGTAAGTTTCCGAGCGCACCTAGAGAGGCCTAAATCTTTGGGTACACCGGGGGGATTTGATCAGCGCCTTTACTATGGGGTTAGAGGGTTAAGCGGAACCATGTACGCCCAAGGGAATGTTGTGCTTCTTTCTGGAGGGGAGCCAAGTCTGACTTGGAAGATTCGTCAGCAGGTTCGAAATAGGCTTTTGGCTTGGGATTCAGAGGAAACGGGTGTATTAGAGGGGATTCTTTTTGGAGATTCCAGTCGCATTCCGGAAGTGGTTCAGGAACGCTATAAGGTGACGGGAGTCCTTCATGTTTTTGCGGCTTCAGGCTCTAATGTTGCCTTTGTGCTAGGGTTTTCTTGGATGCTATTCAGCTTTTTTCCGAAACGAATCAGGATTATGGGGACGGTTTTGGTACTTTTACTTTATGCTGCGCTTTGTGGGGGAAATGCTCCGATTGTCAGAGCAACTATTTTGGGTATTGCACTTTTACTGGGACGTTTAGGACGAGGAAAAGTGGCTACCCTGAGATGGTTGTTTTTTGCTGCAGTGGGACTTTTTATCCAAAACCCTTTAATCATTCAAGATCTTGGTTTTCAACTTTCTTTCGCAGCTGCTTGGGGGATAGTAGTGTTAGCCCCTCGGATTCTTGGGACATCGTTGTTTGAAAAAATACCCACTTTGCTACGTTTTGCGATTGCCGGTACCATAGCA